>JBBQRC010000030.1:0-15199 GCA_038215215.1 Pirellulales bacterium | reverse complement strand
GAACAGGGTATGAGGCACGTTGACCACTTTTGGTGTGCGATGAGTTCGGTGCCGTCCATGCGACAGAAATATGGCGTCCCCATGCAAGCCAGCATGGCGGAATTTGTGCTACTCAATGAGGCGATGAGCACTGAAGTGATTGCGGACGGTTGCCATTTGGCCCCCGAATTACTTGAATTTGCCTACCGCATGCTCGGCCCAAAGCGGCTCTGCTTGGTGACCGATTGTAATCGGGCACTCGACATGCCGCCGGGTGAATATCGTTTTGGAAGCCAGCAGGACGGCAGTTGGTTTACGAGCGATGGCCAAGTTGGTTGGGCGGCGAACGGCAGTCTGGCTAGTGGCGTAGTCGGCATGGATCACATGGTTCGCCATATGAAAAAATCGACCACGGCTAGCTTGCCAGCGGTGATTCGTATGGCCAGCTTGACTCCCGCCGAGCGCACAGGCATTGCGAGCATTACCGGCAGTATTGAGGTCGGCAAGCGGGCTGATTTGTTGGTGCTAAATCATGAACTAAGCATCCAGCAGATCACCGTGCGCGGCATTCCGTTCATGGAAAACTAAGCAGCCGCGGATAAAATTACTTCGTTCTGCGACCTTTTCGTTGGTTGACCAGTGGAGTACATTGGCGCCATCCCCCGAAACTAGGCATTGGCGAATTCATCCGTGGCAATTGCACTTCGCAGCTTCCGAAACACTGATACCAGTGCGATCTGCCATGTCTGGAACGAGCATCACGCTCACCACCCCGCCTGTAAGATAACGCCTCTGCAGTTTGAATTGGCAGTTCTCGCCAAGCCGTATTTTGACGCGGACCAGCTGCTAGTTGCCGAGGTTGACGAAGAGGTACGTGGCTTTGTGCACTACTTCGCGTCCGACACCGCGGGCGGCCCTAGGACCGCTGAAAGGCTCAGTATACTTTCGGCCCTGTGCGTCGTTCCCAGCGACGATGAGGCGGCGTATGCCGAAATTCTACTTGACGAATCGGAAAGACGGCAAATCGAATGTGGCGCGCTCGGGGGCATTACGAAGCCCATCCCGCCCGACTCCCCTTTCTATTTGGGACTTGGGTTTGGCGATTCGATGACGGGTATCACCACGCGCGACCAACGCGCTTACGGTTGGCTGGTGAAAGCCGGTTATCAACCCAAGGCAGCGACGAGTGGCTGGGAATTGAATATGGAAGCTTTCCAAGCTCCCGTGGACCGACTGCAAATTCAGATTCGCCGCGCTGCTCACGTAGATCGCCTGCTCGAAGAACCGCAGCTGCCTTGGTGGCATGCTTGTATACTTGGACACACCGAGCCAACTGGATTTCAATTGACACTTCGCAGCGAGGGACGCGTAGCGCAGTACCTGCTGGTTTGGAGTGTTAGCCATGAATTGGCCTCGACGCCAGAGTCCATCGTGTGGATGTGGCCAATCGAAGTTACCAAGAATCAACAGTCGACGGACCAACTGATTTTCTTGATTGCCGAAGCACTACGACAACTGGCTGAGGAACGGGTCGAAACCGTGCGGACCGTGTCCAATTCTGCAAATACGCTGGTCGCCAGCACGCTCTCACGATTGGGCTTTCGCAACTCGAACAGCGGGGTCGTGCTCGAAAAGCAATTTATCGCTTAACCATAATCCGCCGGAACTCCCAAGGGTGAAACCTCAGCACGTTCGCCTAAAAACCACTTAAGCCTTAATCTTGCCGTCAACTAAATGGATAATGCTGTGACATTGCTTGGCGATCGATTCATCATGTGTCACCATGACGATTGTCAATCCTTGCTCCCGATTGAGCTCCAGCAACAGTTTGAGAATCTGCAAGCCGGTATCGTGATCAAGATTGCCAGTTGGTTCGTCGGCCAGCAACAATTCTGGGTTTGCAACTAGCGCCCTGGCTATGGCTGCACGTTGCATTTCACCCCCCGAAAGCTCGCGTGGCTTGTGCGATAGCCGATGTTCGAGTCCCACACGGGTGAGCAGTTGCACCGCTCGCTGGCGGATACGCGAGCGGTTGCGACAGTAGTTCCAGAACCCCTGCTGAATCATCATTGGCATAACAACGTTTTGCAGGGCGGTCAATTCCGGCAGCAGATGATAGAATTGGAAGATCATACCCAGTTGGGAGTTGCGGAATACATCGCGACGGCGGCGCGGCAAGTTGTCAATGCGTTCTCCGTCGAAAAAGATTTCACCTTGATCCGGTGCATCAAGTGTGCCGAGCAAATGCAGCAAGGTGCTCTTCCCCGAACCGCTGTGCCCAAGAATCGCGGTCACATCTCCGGCGGTCGCCTGAAAGTCGCAACCTTTTAGGACCGGTACTGAATGCCGACCCTTGCGGTATGTCTTGTAGAGTTGACGGGCTTCCAGCACGTAGGAATTGGCAATCCTCAGAGGCTGGGCCTCGTTGCCGGATACTGTTTCCCCTTCGGCTGCACGTCGCTTGGGTTGAATACGTGGAACCGAGTTACCAATAACGCTACTCATAACGCAAAGCCTCCACAGGATGCATACGAGCAGCCCGAATAGCTGGTAGTACGCTAGCAAAAACCGCAATCAGAATGGCACCCACTACAACCCAACCAACCGTCCAGGGATCAACCAAAGTCGGGATGCGATCAAAGTAATAAACAGTCGGGTCAAACACTTCTTGCCCCGTGATGGTCTCGAGGACGTCCGCCACCTGGTTGATATTGGCAACAAACAAGAGTCCTGCCACACCACCCACACCGGCCCCAAACGCACCCAGTAGCACTCCATATCCGACGAATATCGAGGCCACTCCGGTCCCCGACGCCCCCAGCGACTTGAGAATGCCGATATCTTTTGTTTTCTCAACCACAATCATGAAAAACGTCGACAGAATTCCAAAGCCCGCCACAGCAATGATCAAGAACAACAAAATGTTCAGAATTGCTGTCTCCATTTGCACGGCTGCCAGTAAGGCTCCCTGCAGATCGCGCCACGTGCTCACCTGCACCATCATCTCCAGTGGGAACTGAGCGCGGAGTAAATCACGAGCGACATTCAAGTCAGCTCCCTCACGCAGCCGTAGTTGGATCGAGTTCACGGCGGCAAATCCGTTAACCGGATCGACCATACCGCGATACTTCTGCAACTTGTCCAGCGGAACAAAAGCGAAGGTGGCATCGTATTCACTCATTTGACTTTCATAGAAGTCGACAACCGTAAATTTTTCGTTGATCGCCCGTGGCGTATTGCCTGCCGATGGAAAAGTGACTTGGACATCATCGCCAGGCTGGACGTAGTAATAATCGGTCACGGCACCCGCCATATCGCGATAACGCGTGGTACCAATGCTGATGCCTAACACGATTCCGTCGTGTTGACTGACGGCTGGATCAAACACCTGGGCTTCGTCAGGTTGAGTGGCCACGGCATCGAAGCTTGGTCCCGTTGACTTGGGACTTGCACCCGAGTCGCCCGTTAATTGGGCAGCAAACTCCGGTGGCGGTTCGGGCAGGGCGGATTCAAGTGTATCCACTAATCCACGGCTGGCGCTGGCGTCACCAAAGGTGACCTCCGGGGGGACGGTCGCCCTCTCGATCTGCTGCTTCAGAAACTCGTTACGCTTCTGTTCGATGTCGATCTGCTGCTGCATCGCTTGGATACGTTGCTGCGCCACGGCAGTCCGCCGACGATGCTTCCAGCCAGACTCCGGAAAGCCTTCACGGTCCGACGCGTACCCCGTTTCGTGCAAATCAAAAGAAAGTGACTTTTGATTATCGGGATGCAACAAATACTTACTGAAATCGCTGACCGAAGCATAACTTTCAGTATCGATTCCAATCAAATTGATTTGCCGCGTTATCGTTTCGCCGCGATGGTTGATGGTCACCATGGCAGGCACATGCACCACAGTCGTCATCCCCTCCAGATCATCGCCTAACATCTGACGAATGCGATCCTGGATAATTTTATGATTCAGCAAACCCGAAGAATTGTGGCTTTCCACGATCACATCGGAGAGGATGCCGTGCATGCGTCCCTGCATCTCGGTGGTGAATCCATCCATCACAGCGTTGACGATAATCATCGTCGCCACCCCCAACATCACACTCACCACGGAGGCCAATGCGATATAGCGAGTACGCAGATAACGCCAACAAAGTAGCCATCGATACATGCCGCTATCCTTAGCATTCTGGGACCAACCGCCGCTGAGGCATCTTGCCTCGCATCCGAGCGAGTTGTGTTACGGTTGAAAACCGGAACAGGCAGTCTAGCGAGATCCGCTTTACAAGAAAACGCCAATATCTTTGCCAGCAATCATCCAATCAACCCTTTGCCAGCATAAAAAGGAGAGTTTGACGGACCACTAGTTATTACCCGGAAAGTTAGGAAACGCTCCGCCGGGTATGCCGGCAGGCGGAGTGGTTGTGGCTGAACCTTTCTCAACGATCAACTGATCGCGTGAGACTTTCAGTTTCTTGTAAGCGCTATCGCTAACCACGTAATACCAATCCGAGAAGCGAGCGTTCAATTCCTGAACCTTTTTGCGAGCCGCCGCAATCTTTTCGTTGCGCTGGTCGATTTTGCGTTGGTTCTCTTTGGCAATACGCTCCCGCGTGGCTTCTAAACGTTCCTTTAGTTCCTCATCCGACTCGGTAGGTTTGACTGCTGGAGGCTTCGCGTCAGCAGGCTTTTCTGTAGCAGGCTTATCCTCGACCGCCTTTTCGTCAACCGGCTGGTCTTCAGTACTCTTGGTTGGCTCCTGAGCGGGATCTTCTGATTTCGCAACCGCTTGTTTGGTTTCTTCTGGCTTGCTTTCTTCTGGCTTGCTTTCTTCTGGCTTGGTCGCTTCTTGGGGACCACATTGATCTCCGGAATTTCCGCCAGTTTCGGAGGACTCGTCCGCGGCCGCGGGATCTTTGGCAGGCTCGGGCGCAGCCGGCGCTGGATCTGCCGGAGTTGGATCTGCCGGAGTTGGATCTGCAGGCGTTGCGGTGGCTGGCGCGGGTGGTTCTTCTTTGGTAGCTGGCGCGGTTGGCTTGGAAGCCTCAGCCGCTGAGGGATCGCCGACAGGCGGTTCACTGCCTGGGACCTCGGCGGCGGGAGCTTCCGCGGCAGGTATTGGGCTGCCGGTCGCGGCTCCGGAAGCCGGCGCAGAACCCTCGGGGGCACTTTCGAGCTTGAGCAGATCTTCGATCGTCTCTGGCAGGGGCTCTATGTCCGGCAAAGGGAATTTTGTTTCGTCCAAACGGGCTGTAACCAATAGATATCGTCGCAAGCTGCCGGCCAAGACATCCTCGCTCTCGGCAGCCGCGTCTTCTGATCCGCTCAACTTCGCTACAGCTTCGCCAAAACGTAGTAGATACTGCACGCCATCTTGAGTACCTACTAACGTCTCACCACCGGTCGCAAAAATCTCCGGACCATTGGGCCCCTCTTGCGGGAAAAATCCTTGATCGTAAAGACTCTTGAGGCTCGCCTTGCTTTCCATTAGCGATTTGTCAGCCTTCAAGTCAGCCGCCAAGCCTTTCGGCTTCCGCCGGACATTCACGATCTCCAAGCCCTGCACCGCCGTGCGCAAGTCGTTCAAACTCGAGGCTTTCAACTCCTGCGTTGGTCCGATCTCAACGGGCGTCGGCTGTCCAGCATCAAAGCTGAGCATGCGATCGAGGCTCCAAACGCTTTTGGCGGGGTCAAAACTCAGATCCGCGTCGAAATTCTTGCTCATCCCATAACCGCCTTGAGTGGGCAGAATGGCATAGTCACGCAAACCGATACTGGTGATATCAAAACTCTTGACCCCCAGTAGGTCGCCTTTGATCCATTTGCGAAATTCGGTCGTAAAGGGCGCGGTCGACAACTCCACGACGTAAACAGCATCTTGGCTGGGGACACGTACGTAGCGCTGATTTTCGTTCTTATCCGCTTTTCCGATGATCAAATCCGCCAGCACGCGATCGCCCGCATCCTTAACGCGGACCAGCATCCCGACTCCGCTTTCACCAACCTTCAATTTCTCATCGTCAGGATTCAGCACGCCATAATAACCGTGATCACCACGATCTGTGGTAACGCCCGCAAGCGCTTTGAGACCAATCAGTGGCGTGGTTGCATCGCGTACTTGCTCGGCAGCATCCGCGGGATAGTCATCGTGTGACGGGATTTTCCACAGGCCTGATTTGTCCTTCGAAATTTCGAACGGATCCAATTGGCCGAGGCTCTCGTCGTACTTGACAATTTGCAGGGAGGCCGCCTGATCGGGATCATCAAACTCCTTAAACAGAACTTGGTTCGTCTGCTTGATGCTCTCTTCCAATTCAGTGGTGATCGCGCTCGGTTTGGTCCAGTATGCCAAACTCAAAGTCACGGCAGCAACTGCAGCGAAAATGGCAGTCGTTCTACCTTCGTTCACGATGAACTCCTCAATTTTAAATCGATTGAATGTCTGGGGATGCAAAATTGCATGGCACAGCGAGCATGCGCCACGCAGGGGCGTTCAACCGCGAGTCTAGCGCAGTCGATTCTTCGATATGCCTTCGCGTTCGCGTACGCGGCGCGAGACAAATACACCCGCACCCACTAACAAGGGAGGAATAATTGGCAGCACGGTCGCCAACGTTTTGTACAGCGTTTGCAACTTGATCACTTCCGACTCTGCATCGCGTCGACTCTTTTCGATTAGCTTGTCTTTTTCGCTCTCCATCTGCTCACGACGGACTTGAAGCTTGCGATCGAGCGCGGCTTGCTGCATTTGCACCTGTTGCAACAATTGAATCAGCTCCTGCTGTTTGCTTGGATCCGTTGGACCCTCGCGCTGCAGAGCTTGAGCCTTTTCTTGAAACTTCACCAGTGTCTTTTGATTTTGCTCCTCCGCGTCGCGAACCTCCTTGTTGAATTCCTCTTGATAGGTCTTCTGGTTCTGGCGCTCTTCTTCGCGATAGATTTCCGCTTGCTCTTCGAACAGCGCCAATGTGCTGTGCTGAGGTTCGTGGCGGCGAATCTCTGGATACCTATTTTCACCGGCCAAGATATCGATAACGTTCAGCACGAAAGTTACGTTTTGAAAGCGGAAGTCGACTTCCTCGTATTGCTCCGGATGCTTTCTGATCTCGCTAAAGATCGGCAACATACAATCGATGTCAGCGATATAGACCGCCGTGATGCCTGTTGCTACTTCGGGCTTATCCGTTTCCTTCCCAGCGTCCTGTTCCTTCGCAGCGTCCTGATTGGTCGAGCGGATGTAGACACCAAGTACTTGGCTACCCATGGCGGCACCCTGGAGGACTTGCAACTGGGTAGGAGAAGCTTGGCCGGTTCGCAATTGCCCTTGCACATCGTCAAAACTGATCCGCCCCGCATTTTCGCGTGTCGTGATTAAGTCGGTGATCTTTACATCATCCCGGCCTTCTTCTTTTTTAATTGCACCCGCGTACAAAAACATCAGCTCGCGCAGGCCTGCAGAGATCTCATTGCTTTCACTCAAGAAATCCGCCTCCTCACCTGGGTTCTCGCGAATGAATATCCATTCGTCGGTGGCGTTCATGATGTAACGCAACTTGGGGTACGGATTGTATTGCTGCCAAACGATGTCTGGATTCACCCCGGCCATACCCGCTTTAACGGGAATATCGAGTCCGAGCAGCTTCCAAAGTTGCAGAATGTCCCCCTTAGGTTGAGGTGGCTGTCCGCCGCCAAACATGCCTCCACCGGAGGCTTGTTTGGGTTCACCTGTACCGGGCGTACCTTGAAAACCGAAGGGCAGAGGATCTTCAAAGATGGCCGTGGGCACTCCCGACTTGATCGCGTCTAAGAAGTTCGACATTTCTTGAGGGCCAAGAGAAGATGGCTGTACCGCCATCAACACATTGAATTGGTCTGTAGAGATGGGGGCTGAAGGATCAACCTCAACCACTTCATATTGTTTCTCCAATTCCTCAATGATCGGCTGCTTTGGAGTTTGCGAGAACCCGCCACCGGCCATGGAGAAACCACCCATCATTTGCGCGTCGGTTTTCAGCACTCCGAGCTTGGAACGCTTGGGCTGGGCAACAGTGTTAATTGAGCGCACCAATTCATATTCAACTGGGATACCACTTTCGAAGAACGGCACAACGACCTTGGACAAACCGCTGCGGACGGCCGCACCAAGTAAAACTTTCTGATCGCGGAAGGCACCACGTTCACGCACGCGGACCATTTGCGGTTCGATGCCATACTGCTTTTCGGCCAAAGCAGCTTCTTCGCTGGAAGGCTCCAAGTCGTCGTTAATGCGAACCTGCAGGTCAACGCCTCGACTGGTCGCCAGCGAGCGAAATTCCTTCAACAAGGTGATCAAGTCATATTTTGTCTTGGCGTATTGCTCTGGAATATCTGCTGAGATGTAAGCATCGATGACAATGGGCCGCTCTGGCTTAAGCTGCCGAATAATTTTCATCGTCGTGGGGCTCAACGAGCTGACCTGATTCTGGGTCAAATCCTGACGCGGGCGATCATTGTTGCGGAAGAAATAACTGACCGCGAAAACGACCAATGACAGCAGCACAATGCGTGTCAGGTAATGCATAAACATGGTGTTGCTGTCTTTCCCGCCGCTCCAGTGGCGACGGCCGATCAACACCATGCAAAAATACAAGCCAAAGACAACGATGAGCGAGAAATAGGAGATCGACGAAATACTGACGACTCCGCGGCCAAAGTTATCAAACTGCTCTTCAATTCCAAAAATAGAAATCACGCTCGCGAGCCCTTTCATCGACCGAGGCACAATCACGTCCGACATGGACGCGAAGGCTAGCGGGGCGTTAAACAAAGCGCCCAGGATGAAGCCCACCGTCAGATTGGGAGTCAGGAAGGAGGCGATCATACCGACCGACAGCATCGCCAAGCCCACAAACCAGTAACCGAGGTAATTGGCAAAGAACAAGCCCACATCAACATCCCCCTTGGACAGTAGCAAGAGGACCAGGAACGTCGATACTTGGGAGAACAGCAGCGAGACGGTATAAATCGAGGCAGCCGCTAAATACTTACCGATCACAATGTCGAAGTCGTCAGCAGGCAACGTTAACAGCAGTTCGTCAGTGCCTTGACGTTTCTCGTCCGCCCAGATGCTCATCGTGATCGCCGGGATGAAGAACATCATGATGATCGGAAACCACTTGTTGAGCTGATCGAGGGTCGCCAGGTTCGAGTTAAAAAACTCGTGTGGCCAGAAGGCGGCCATGGACGTCAGCAACACAAACAAGCACAAGAACACGTAACCGGTGGGGTTCGCGAAGTAGCCAAGAAAATTGCGTTTCAGCACTGCGTAAGCAGCGCGCTTGGTTCGCGATAAACCAAGCACCAAAAGCAACGCCAGTACGGCAAAAAACAGGTTGGCGAGGAGCAATTCAAACAATGGTTTCAGTAGCAATACAAAGTCGATCATGTTTGGTGCAACTTGCGGAATAACAATTTGGGATGGAAATTAGGATCACTTGTAATCTCCGCGCGGGCTGCGCGGCGACTAGACGGCCCCGGTCAGCTTGTGGAAGGCGGAGTCAAGATCGCCCTGAGCTTGACGCAGATCGGCGGTCAGACCATCAAACACCTTGCGGCCTTCGTTGATCAACACCACGCGGTCCGCCATGGCTTCAACTTCTTGCAAAATGTGCGTCGACAGCAAAATCGTTTTGGTTTCCCGCAGCTTCCGCATCGTCTTCCGAACTTCACGAATTTGATTCGGGTCCAGCCCGGCGGTGGGTTCGTCGAGAATCAACACATCGGGCTCGTGCAGCAGGGCCTGGGCCATCCCGACCCGCTGCTTGAAGCCCTTGGACAGCTTGCTGATCGCCTTGTGAGCCACAGAACCAAGATCACACAAGTCGATGACCGCTTCAATACGATCACCCTTCCGCTTGGGATCCATGCCGCGTGCTTCGGCAAAAAAGTCGAGCATCGCGATAGGGGTCATGTCAGGATACAACGGACCGTTTTCGGGAAGGTAGCCCAGGTGCCGGGAGCCGGCGATCCGGTCGGTCAACATATTATGGCCAGCAATGCGAGCTTCCCCCTCGCTGGGGGAGAGGTATCCGGTCAGCATCTTCATGGTCGTGCTCTTACCTGCACCGTTGGGCCCAAGAAACGCGACCAACTCACCTTCATTTACCGTAAAGGTGACATCCCGCGCGGCTGCGAAGGGACCATAAAACTTGGAAAGCCCCACCGCCTCGATCATCGGACGGCGTTGTGGATTAGCCTCTGGCATAGGTGCTTGGCTCCCTGAAATGGGAAAATGCGAGTTTATTCGATGTGTTTAATATTTAGGACGGAAGCTACGTCTCAACAGTCCCGCGCCACGCGTTTGCCGGGCCGAAAAAACCCCGAACAGACTACGTACTCCAGCCACTGCGATTACCTAAAAGCTTCCTTAGAAGTTTCCTAAGTAATCTTTTTTGCTACGTTTTTCCAAAAAGCGTGGTTCACACGTTTTACACGCCGCTCAGCCTTTCACAAGTGGTCGCACACCTTTACAAATTGGACCTGGCACAGCCCTGACGTAACCGCTGGCGATGCTCCATCGACCACTGAGGAGAGCTTTTTTCCTGCATAGGCCCTGCGCAACTCGTGTACAGTTGACGCTTCTCAGTATGAATCAAGACCCATCCCTCAATTCCATGGGAAACGGCTTGTCAAAAGCGCCGTGCGTGGCTAAACTTCGGGGCTTTCCGCACTGCAAGGCGCCCGGAAGGTGGATTGTCGAGCGACCGGCTCAACCACTTCCCACAGAGAGCGACCAGGCGCAGTCGTGTATTTCGTTGGATGAAAAATGACGCTCACTCAAAAAACTTACGTGGCCAAGCCCAATGAATTGGCCAAAAAGTGGTATCACGTAGACGCTGACAATCAGATTCTTGGTCGTTTGGCCAGCGATATCGCTATGATTATCATGGGTAAACATCGCCCCACCTACACTCCGCATGTTGACACCGGCGATTTCGTCGTGGTCACGAATGCCGAAAAGGTGGTTATGACGGGCGACAAACTCGAGCACCGCCATTACGCATGGTACAACGGTTACCCTGGGCAGAAAATGGAAAGCTACAAGGACCGTTTGGCGCGGAAGCCCGAAGACCTTATTTATCACGCTGTTCGCCGCATGCTGCCGAAGAACAAGCTCGCGCGGCACATGCTCGACAAGCTTAAAGTGTACGCAGGTCCTGAGCACCCTCATCAGGCTCAACAAGTAGAACCGATTGAACTGGGCAAGAAGGCTTCCTAGTTTCCGGTGTGTAGAATTTTGCAAAAAAGACCTCAGCAGGCGATTTAATCAGATGATAGCGGTCAAAAAAGATAAAAACACAGGTGATTGTCTCGGTACTGGGCGTCGTAAGTCTTCGGTGGCCCGGGTTCGGGTACGCCCTGGGAGCGGCAACATTACAGTTAACGGACGCACCCTCGAAGATTTCTTTCCAACGGTACAGCACCAGCAGGCGGTGTTGCAAACCCTGAATCACGTCGGGCAGCAGAACAGTGTGGATGTCCTCGTGCGGGTTACCGGCGGTGGCCTGACAGGTCAATCCGGGGCCATCCGCATGGCCTTGGCCCGTGCGTTATGCGGCATCAGCGAAGAGAACTTCCAGCCGTTGCGTTCTGACGGCTTCCTAACTCGCGATTCGCGCATGAAAGAACGTAAGAAATACGGCCTACACGGCGCACGCCGCGGAACCCAGTTCAGCAAGCGATAGTTCCAGCAAATATTTAACATGCAATACAAAAAGGCTCGCGGTTTTCCGCAAGCCTTTTTTCGTTTTCCCCCCAACGATGGACCATTCTCTAAAGGGCGCCGCCGCGCCATGACCACAGCAGGGCACTAGACACCCCAAAATCCATTTTCATTTCATGCTCACTCATTTTACTCTTGCAATCCGATTGCAACGGTGTAACTTGCACAATGTCGTTCTTCCGCCACCCCCTGCCCGCCGAAAGAGAAATAGCGTGAAGCGTGTTCGGCATTTTCTAATTGGTCGCTTATCAAACGGCGCGGAAGGATCGCTCCCTGAGAAAGTACCACCGGGGTCGACGACGACCAGCATCTCCAGCTGGCACCAATGCTGGGAATCTGCCATCCAGATGCTCGACGGGACAGTGCTCGACGGGACTGCGCCCCCCAAGTGTGAGGTCGATCTTGCAGAGTGCAAGCAGAGGCCGGAGTTTGAGATTGCGATTTGCGATGCGCGAGACCAGCTTCGCGTCATCGCGGTTTTCAGCCAGCGAAATTTCGAGACGGCCAGCGCAGCGCAAGAAGGCAATGCCGCATGGAGCTCATTCAGCCTTGGAAGTTCGGGTGTGTTTGCCAACTTGAATCGACGCCATTACGGCTGGAACTGGCTCCCGGGCGCGCAGCGCGAAGTTCCCTTTCGATTGAATTTCCTGGAGCGACACTTGGAAGCCAAACCTGATGGACTTGCTGCCCGCTGCTTTTCCTTCGTGGCAGAGGCACGTGACTTGCTCCCACGCAGCTAAATTCCCCACAATTCGCGCACGTGCCGTAGGTTCAACGTATTTCCGCTATCGGGGCCGAACGTAGATTTCTCTTGCCTAATAACGGCGAAAAGCATCTTTAGCAGCCTAACCCGAACCACAGAAATCCAATTTCGTGTTGTCGCCACGACAAGCTCCCTATAATATTAGCTATTGAGTGATGCCAAGCCCCCCAACTCGAGTTATTGCGCGCAAACAATCGCCAATCTGCCAACGAAAATTGGTTTAGACCAAGATCGCTTTCAGACGATCGTTGCGGGCTGCAACAGCTTGGGATCGAATCCCTTCGAACAGGCGCAAACCCAACGTCCCGCCGTTTTGGAAGCTTTCGAAAAAAGACTCAGCCCACCCCACCTACTTTTCCGTTTTCGCAACTTGTCCACGTTTAGCAGTTGAAGTACTTGCGCGAGCAATTCCTTTCAGCGGTATTTTGATCTGCTTGCCTTCGTCCGTTCAGGACGGGCCACCAAATCGGTGAGGAGATAGTTATGACTGGTCAGAGACCCCAGCGCTGGCGTGGGGACAGGCCGCCGCGTCGTCCTCTCGCGCCAAATCGCGTACGTCCTCCTCAAGTCAGCCCTGAAGTCGAGCAGCGAATTCGCGAACTTGACTCGGAGCGTGAGCCACTTTCACTGGCCGAGGAGATTGCTGGCGAGCAATCTCGCAACGGCAGCCAGGCTCCGGTAGAGCGAAGCGAGGCAGCGCGGACGACCGAACCGCCGCAGTCCTCTTTCACTGAATTGCAGCAGATGGCCCCCGCGGACCTGATCGTTGAAGCGAATCGGGAGCAAATCCTGGACGCCGCCAAGCTTTCCCCGCGTGAACTGGTATTTCAAATCCTCAAAGCACGCTTGAAGAACAACGGGCTGATGTTCGGCGAGGGTACGCTAGAAATTTTACCCGATGGTTTTGGCTTTTTGCGTAGCTCCCGGCATCATTACCTTTCCTGCCCTGACGACATTTATGTGTCTCCGAGTCAAATTAGGCGATTTGGCCTACAGACAGGTGCCAATGTGGCGGGTCAAATCCGTCCCCCGAAAGAAAACGAACGCTACTTTGCGCTGCTGCGGGTGGAGGCCATCAATTATCACGACCCTAACCTGCGCCACCAATGCATTCCGTTTGACGAACTCACACCCCTGCATCCCAACCAACGTATCTCCATGGAGACTACAGCCGACGTGCTGGAGACGCGTGTCGTCGATTTGATTGCACCTATTGGATTTGGCCAGCGTGGACTCATTGTCAGCCCACCACGTGCTGGTAAGACGATCCTGATGCAAAAGATGGCTCGGGCGGTAATCAAAAACTATCCCGGTGCCTACGTTATGATGCTGCTGATCGATGAGCGCCCCGAGGAAGTGACGGACATGGAGCGCGAAGTGCGCGGGCCAAATTGCGAAGTGGTGAGCAGTACCTTCGACGAGCCCACCTCGCGCCATATCCAAGTTGCCCATATGGTGCTAGAAAAAGCCAAACGCATGGTAGAACACGGCGTGGATGTCATCATTTTTCTTGATAGCATCACGCGTTTTGCTCGCGCTTGGAATAGCGAGTGTCCGCAGAGTGGGAAACTGCTCACCGGCGGACTGGACGCTAACGCTTTACAGAAGCCGAAGTCTTTTTTCGGTTCCGCCCGCAAAGTAGAAGAGGGTGGCTCACTGACCATTATTGCGACCGCCTTGGTCGATACGGGCAGCCGCATGGATGACGTGATCTTTGAAGAATTTAAAGGTACTGGGAATCTCGAAATTGTGCTCGATCGGAGCCTGGTTGACCGACGCATTTGGCCTGCCATTGATATCAACCGCAGTGGTACGCGCCGCGAAGAAGTGCTCATGGATCCCGAAGAACATCGCCGCGTTTCGGCGCTACGACGCGTGGTCAGCGAGTTAAATGCGGCCGATGCGATGGAGAAAATCACGCAGCGGATGGAAAAGACCAAATCCAACGCCGAATTTTTACTAAGCCTACGTCCGAACTCACCTCCGTGACCATGTCGCACACACTCCCACAACCATCAGGCGGCTCTTCGAGTTGTGCACATATTGTGGCCCGACTTTCGGAGTCGCGAGTGCATGCTCCATGAGGATGCGTCGAGTACATGAATGGCACAGCGATTCCCAAACACATCCATCAATTTATCGTACCAACTTCTATGACCACGCTAATTAAAACCAGCTCGCAAACCTGCGAGGGAACTTACGGAATCGTTGTCTCTACCTACAACTCCAACATCACCGAAAAGCTCCTTGACGGGGCCTTGCAAACGTTGACCGCCGCGGGATTGGACCCCCAAGAGATCCTTGTGGCGAGAGTTCCTGGCGCTTGGGAATTACCCTTGGCGGCCAAGTGGCTGGCAGCGCACAGCAACGTGGTCGCAGTCCTCGCGTTGGGGGCCGTGATTCGCGGCGAGACGACACACGATCAATACATTAACCGCGCGGTTAGTAGCGCCTTGATGGACCTGATGACGGTTTCGGGTAAGCCGATCGCTTTCGGTCTATTGACCTGCAATACGCTTGAACAAGCGATTCATCGCGCTGGCGGGAATGTCGGTAACAAGGGCTGCGAAACAGCCGAAGCCGCCATCGAGATGGTACGACTGGCCCGAGCGCTGGCAGGTACGAACATCTACACATCACTCGAGGCCAAGGCGACTGGCTAGGTCAAGGACAAGGCTATGCGATCATCGGCGTCAGGGTGT
>JBBQRC010000029.1:0-15213 GCA_038215215.1 Pirellulales bacterium | reverse complement strand
GTAGGTCTCTTGTGTGTGAATGCTCTGTTTGCGGAAAACGGAACAGTAGGGATTGGTTGAATTTCGATAGTGCCGCAAAGGCACTTTTTTGGTGGCAGGGTTTGGTCGCGAACGTGATGACTTCTTTGAATTGGACGAGATCTCTGAAGCATTCAAATCAACACGGGCGGCGTTGATGAACTCTTCCACTGTCCTAAAACGCATTCGAGAACGAATACGGACAGAATTTCTTAGCATTCGCGGAGATAGTTTTACGTCATAGCCCACTTGAGGGTGCGGGGGCCGTTTGGAACGGGGTTTTACCCAGGGCTTAGCGGTGATGATTTCCAGGTCATGTTGCTTAAGTTCGTTTAGAGTTTGGATCTACGCTGCTCGCGGCGATTCCGCCGAAGTGAGCGACGCCTTGGTCGCCGCCTGTTGCAAAGCGTTTCGGGGTGGAATATTATGACGGCCCCGCCTGGCAAGCTTTCGGCAGCGGACAGGGATAATCCAGCCTTTTCTCACGCTAATGAACAAAAGGGCAGACCCATGACGAGCGCGAAACAAACTTCGCTGCTTGCGAACCCGACCTGCGTTGAAGGCTTAATCAAGCGCGCGGCCAGTGGCGATGAGGGGGCTGCGGCTGCATTAATCAGCGATTTCTCCAGCGTCATCGCACGGGAATTGCGAACGCAGCGACGCTTCTACAGCTTGAAATTGCTGGTGGATGCGGAAGATATCGTGCAATCGGTATGGCGTTGTTTCTTCGGCGCGTTGGCTCAGGGCGATGCGACGTTTCGCGACTCACGGGAAGTCGCCGCCTATCTTACTAAGATTACTCAGAATCGCATCGAGACCCAGTTTCGACGGCAACACGCGGACAAACGCGACGTGCGGCGGACGATCAATGCGGTGGATCTCGAATTTGCCGACCAAGCGGCTACTCAGCCATCCCATGCACTTTCCACGCTCGAGTTATTACAATCAGTACTGCTGCAGATGACTTCTGCAGAACGACGCGTGGCCAAACGGCGGGCTGAGGGAGCGACGTGGGAAGAGTTGGCGCTTGAGATGGGATCGACGGCAGAAGCGATCCGCAAACGACATACTCGGACTGCGGCACGTATCATCGGGGAACTCGAGGCGGAGGATGGACAATTTTGAACATGACGCTGCCACCGAAGCCAAAACTACAAAGCAAGTGCGTCGGCTGTGGAACGCCTGGCTTGCGGGGCAGCGCGATGCGCTGGCACTCTTGCTGCACGAGCAACCGCATTTACGAGCTGACCAAGTTGCCCTGGCAGATCTGGTTTACTCCGAGTACTGGCTGCGGAGACAATTAGACGAGTCGGTAACCGAAGCAGAGTATTTTGAGCGATTCCCTGAAATCGCCGATGTGCTACGCGATCAATTTGCGGTCGGAGCGCAATTACTTACCGACAATATCGAGCGCTCAGTTAGCCCTGAGGATCTATTGCCCCCCGCGCCCAAAGATCTCTACCCAGGCGCGCCGACGGTCCTCGCTGCTGGCAACGATTCCACCGCCGCTCAATCTGATGTGACCGTGCCGCTTCACGAGTCACTAACGCCCTACGGTTTCGAACCGCTCTGCGTACTTGGCGTTGGCGGTATGGGAGTGGTCGTCAAAGCATTGCAACTTTCACTGAACCGAGAAGTCGCCATCAAATCGCTGAAGGCTGGCGCGTGGGTGTCGAGCACTGTCCGCGAACGATTGCTCAAAGAAGCACATGTGGTTGCGCAGTTGAAGCATCCGCACGTCGTCCAGATTTATGACGTGATCGAAGAACGCGGCAAACTCTTTCTGGTGATGGAGTTTGTGCCCGGCAAGTCGCTCGCACATTACATCGCGAGAAAGCCCGTGGAACCGCGACAATCGGCCAGCTTTACCCGCGATATTGCTGCGGCGATCGAGGCCGCCCATACAGCCGGCTTTTTGCATCGCGACATCAAGCCGACCAACGTGCTACTCACAGCGGCCAATGAGATCAAAGTCACCGATTTTGGTTTGGCACGCGCTACGGAGCAATCGGCCATGAGCCTAAGTGGGGAACTACTGGGCACGCCAGCCTATATGGCACCCGAGCAAGTTCTGGGCAAACGCGACACCATCGATATTCGGTCAGACGTGTATGGTATCGGTGCAACCCTCTATGAATTGCTGACCGGACGTCCGCCGTTTGTCGGTAGCTCCACGGCCGAAACGCTACAGCAAGTACTCCATGCCGATCCGCAGCCACCGCGTGCCTTGGTCGCCAAAGTGCCTTCGGATCTTAATAGTGTCTGCTTGCGATGTTTGGAGAAATCTCCCGACAATCGGTATGCCTCGGCTAGCGAGTTGCTGGCAGACCTCGAGCGTTTCCTCAACGGCATTCCTACGCTTGCCAGACCGGTACGTTTCTTTGAGAGAGCGCGGCGATGGGTTTATCGCAATCCTATCCCCTTCTTTTCCACTCTCGCCTTGGCGGTGTCTTTGATCGCCTTGGTGATCACCTCAACCTGGTATTTGACACGTGTCGCCTATTTGGAGTCTGTTGGGAAAACCCGCGATGCCGCGTTCGGCGAAGTCATGGCTCGCGAACAATTGAACACGTATTTTTCACTGGCCTCAGTCATCCAGACGCGAGTTTCGGAGCGCGAGTTTGGTTGGACCTGGAAGAATCAAAGTGATATCCGTCAAGCGCTGAAGCTCGTGCCCACTGAGGCTGAGCGCGTCCGGCTACGCCAGCTGTTGATTCAGACATTAGACGGATTCGATCTGCGGCAAAACGCGGTGGTAGCGACTGATATCGATCCCTACGGTGTCGCTTGGTCACCTGATGGAGAACGGTTGGTCGTGGGTGAAAATGTCACGCGAACTCTCGAAAATGGCGATGAAGCTTACGTTTTGTACGTGTTTGGAAAATGGCCTGAACGCAAGCTCCATGAGGTACTTTTGCCGGCCCTTGAACCGGAGCGAATCGCCGCAGGTTTGGTCGAGGGGATTCGCGCATTGCAGTTTTTGGACAACGGCCAGTTGGTCATTGGCTGTCGCTCCGGTTGGATTCAGATCTTGGATCTCGATTCAGGCCAAGTGACTGATAAGTGGAGAGCTCATCAAGACTGGTGTTACGGCTTGACATTCGTACCTGCGCGCGATTGGATCATCTCAGGTTCTCGCGACGGTACGGTTTCCATCTGGAACGCAAAAACTCACCAGCTTATCAAAGAACTCAAGGCTTCGGGTTCGGTGAAATGTTTGGCCGTGGTGGGTGAAACGTTGATTGCTTTAGGGTCTGAACACGACCAATTCTCGCTCAGCGACTTCACGAAGACTCAAATTTTTGATGGGCCGGACACCGATTTCTCCCTGCTGCGACCACTCGAAGATCGTAAATCACTGGTCTTAGCCTCCAGTAGTCGTATCGCCGTGCAAGACATATTTAGCAATCATTTGGTGAACTTCGCCATCAATCGCACTCCCTTTACCCGTGCGCCATATCTCAGTCACATCGATTCGCACCATGCGGAGGACTGGTTGGCGGTTACCGGCATCGAGAACGCGTTGTTTCTCGATGCGCGCAGCCGCAAAGAGGTCATGTCACTACCGCTACCCGGTGCCGGTGCCAATTATGTGGTATTCGATCGACAGGGCGCAGCGCTGTGGATCGCCAACAACTATCGCTTGCTGCGTTACGACTTGCACATTCCCGAGCTGTGGACTAGCACGCGCAAAACCATTCAGAACTCTTTCGTGGATCCTACGACAAGCCGCCGTATTATTCTGACTGGCCTTTTTAGCGAACACGATATCTGCATTCATGTTGAAAATGCGATCGAGAGCAAGCAGGAGTTTTGGGGCAGGATTGAACAGACTAATATTCCTTCGAACTCTACGGCAATAGAACAGCAATTCGTCGCCTTGGATGGAAAGCTCCAAAATTCATCGGCTGAGGTACTTCCGAAATTGAATAATCATATGGCGATTTGGGACGCCAGTAAGGCTCAACTCAAACCCTCGGAGATTCCCTTCGGCGCTGCAGATTTGGCCCAGGCAAACATCATTTCACTTTCAGCCGATGCTCAGCACTTATGGATTGGCGACACGGTCGACAAGGTCGGACGACTTCGTGTCAAGCGAGTTAGCGATGGAGCCGTCATTTACGAATCGCTGAATACCGAGTCCGCCAAGCGGATTCGTGTCGGTGGCTACGAGGATCTCGTGTGTGGCAACTTATGGACCCTGGCACTATCGAACGATCACAAGTTAAGCGTCTTTGATTCTCACAGCTGTGCCTTTGCGTATTCGATTGACTTGGGCAACGACACGATTCCGAAAGTTGCTGCCCTGGATAGTAACGAGACAATTGCATTTATCGGTGCTCAGGAAGGTCACTTGCTCGCTATCGACCTAGCGACCCGGCAAGTCAGGCAAGTGACGCAGAGCACATCCGAAATCACGGCGTTGGCGGCTTCTGCATTTGGCATGTTGGCAATCGGTTTTCATTCCGGCGATATTGAACTTTGGTCCCTGGACACGCAGCCCGCCGCCCGCCTTTGCAAATTACCTCGCATGTCAAATTCGATCAACTTGCTCGAATTCTCTGGCGACGGAAATCAGTTAGCCCTATGGGTGCAGGGAGAGACCGCCGGCAGGCTGCTCGACTGGAATGCCTTGCGTGCGCGGCTCCGCGAGTTTGATTTAGATTGGACGACGGAACGATTTCCCATCTCGCCCACACCCCAACGCTAAAGCTCAGCAAAATGCCTAAGTCGTGGTTGGCAAAATGGCGTTGTGGTATACGTCCTGGACGTCTTCGCAATCGTGCAGCATATTGACGAACTTCTCAAATAGAGGCAGGTCCTCAGCGCCAATCTCGGCACGCGTCTGCGGTAAGAAGGTGATCTCCTCCACCTCTAACTCGATCCCGGGAAAAGCTTCCAAGAGTGCTTGCTTCGCTTTAAAGAACTCGTTGGCAGGGGCGAACAACGTCACTTGCCCTGCCTCGCTTTCCAGATCGTTGACATCGACGTCTGCAGCCAACATGGCTTCAAGTACCTGGTCGCCGTTTTCACCCTTGAAGGAGAGAACCGCCAAATGATCAAACAAGTGAACGACGGCACCCGGCGCCCCCATTTTCGCACCTGTCTTAGTAAAGCAATTGCGGACGTCGGTAATGGTGCGATTGTGGTTATCGGTCAAGCAATCAATGATTATAGAACAACCGCCCGGTCCAAACCCTTCATATCGCGCGGAGAAGAAGTCTTCGCCCCCAGCTCCGCTAGCTTTGTCAAGTGCTTTTTCAATTACGTGGCTTGGAACTTGGTCGCGTTTGGCTTTTTCAATCAAACTGCGGAGCGACGGATTGAGGGCTGGATCGGCTCCACTATTCTTGGCCATCACATATAACTGCTTGCCATACTTGGAATAGACTTTGGACTTTTGACCGGCAGTTTTGGCCATCGATAGCTTACGAACTTCAAAACTTCTTCCCATGACGTTGGTCTCGTTACCGTTGGTGTAGTGTGGCGTTGTGTATGGAGTGTTGAGTTTTCAGGCAGGGATTTTGTCGCCGAGAGCGCGACGCAGTGGCACACCGGTCACTTGGATACATGGCTGCAGAGCCCGTTACTCATGGCTCAAGCAGCCATCCAGAACCAGTCAACTTGAATTCTAGCGTAGGCATGCCATCGAGGTAATCAGCAAATCCGCAGTAGCCAAACACCACTTGCGGCTAACGAAATATCACCCGGGGGGTATTCTCGGTAAAATCGCATTCGCGACCTTCGTGCTTGCGGCAAAGGCAACCTCCGCCCCACCAGTTTGCATATGCGTTTTTCTCAATAGCTGAACTTGATTTAGTTGCTAAGATAATAGGCAAAGCGACTCCACAGCGAATTGACGCAAGTCCCCAGCGGGCTTAGGATCAGCAAGCAGTCGCCCCGGCCGCAGCGCCCTGAAGCACACCTAGCAATCGCTGGAAAGTTGTCTCGCTTTTTTCCATCTGGGAGTACTGGTTTGGCAGCAACACCATCCCGTAGTGGCGTGTTTCAAGCCGCTACGGACAAACGATTGGAAGCCTTTAGCGAAAGCATCAGCTTCGACCATCGTTTGTACGCCCATGACATACGCGGTTCCATCGCACACGCTCAAATGTTGTGCAAGCAGGGTCTACTGACAAGCGACGAATTGGCTGCTATCGAGCTCGCGCTGGCGGAGATTAAGGGGACCATTGACCGTGGTGAGATGCCGTTCCGTGCTGAGTTGGAAGACATTCACATGCACATCGAACAGGCACTCATCGAGCGTCTGGGTGATGTTGGCCGCAAGTTGCATACCGCCCGCAGTCGCAACGATCAGATCAATACGGACGTGCGACTGTGGACACGTGACGCACTCGACCACACCGACGCTTTACTGAAGCGTCTCCAATTGGCGTTTCTATCGCGTTGCGACCGTGATTTGGACGTGATTCTCCCTGCTTACACCCACCTACAGCGGGCTCAACCAGTCCTGGCGCCACATTACTGGTTGGCATACATCGAAAAGTATGCCCGCGATCGGTTGCGCATCGCCGACTGCCGCCAACGCGTCAACGTCTGTGGACTGGGGGCCGCGGCCTGTGCCGGCACGTCATTACCCATCGACCGTGATTTTACGGCACAGCAATTGGGCTTTGCCTCCGTGGCTGCTAACAGCATCGACGTCAGCAGCGATCGCGACTTTGTGCTCGAGTCGGCCTTTGTGTTAGCGATGATTGCCGAACATTTAAGTGGTTGGGCGGAGGAGTGGATACTGTGGTCAACTGTCGAATTTGGATTCTTGAAACTGCCGCACCAGTTTTGTACTGGTTCGTCGATCATGCCTCAAAAAATCAATCCTGATACGCTCGAACTGACACGCGGCAAATCGGCTCGCGTGCTGGGCAATCTGCAGACGCTGATGGTGCTGGTCAAAGGATTACCGCTGTCCTACAACCGCGATCTGCAAGAGGACAAGCCTCCGCTGTTCGATTCGTTTGAGACTGTGCAAGCTTGTTTGGAACTGGCCATACCGATTGTCGAACAAGCGGAACTACGCCGCGAGTCCATAGCATCCCGTTTGGATCAAGGATACCTCGACGCGACCACTTTGATGGAGCATCTCATCAAGTTGGGAATTCCTCAACGGACAGCGCACCATCTAGTCGGGTCTTTGGTTGGCTTGGCTCAAGCCCAAGGGAAACGGTTGGCGGATTTGACCGACGACGAGTTCAAAACGGCGCATCCAGAGCTCGACGGAACCGTACGAGGGGTGTTGGGAGTGGAAAAAGCGGTAGAAGCCTACCAGAGCTATGGGTCGAGTAATCCGGCCCAAGTGCGTTGGCAGCTTGCGCAGTGGAAAGAGCAATTACAATAAGTGCTTGGCTCCGACACGACCAAGCGAGATCACCCATGACTATGCGACTGCACATCCATCCGAAAACTCGACTCATTGCCTCTCTACGCTGCTGCGCACTGTGGGGAGTCTTGGCGACCCCATTGTTGGCTCAGAATGATCCATTTGGCGGGACCGATCCATTCGGCGGCAGTGCCATGGCGACAGATGCAAATGCAGGTCTCGGGGGCTTTATGCAGACGGTTGCTCCCGTTGCATCTGCCCAGGCCGGTGCCATTCGAGAAGAGGATCCAGACCCACTCATTCGTATGCTCCGTAGCCATCCACCCAGTACACCTGCGGCGATGGCCGATGGATTAACCTGGACTATCCGCTTGAAACGTGGGGACGAAGTTGGCAGGTTGCTCGACCGCTTGGAGGCCGCCGGCTGGACTTCCGAACAATGGGCCGAGATCGCTCGCCGTGTTGGCGCTGCCCCCTTGCTCCGCATGCGCGATCCTGACTCGGGGCTAACCGACGCTCAGAAGACCGTGGCTGGTAAGCTGTTTAATGCGCCCGCGGCACTCGTCCGCAATCTAGAGTGGATCGAGCAGACGATTGATAAACTTTCCAGTGATAAACTTGCCAGTGCCTCGGCCGCAGAGCGGCAGTTTGCTGTACTACGTTTGCATGACGCCGGAGCCTTGGCAATCGAACGCCTCGTAAATCGACTCTTAGTTGGGGATGTGAAGGTCGAACCTGTTGCGTTGGCAGCTGCTGCGAATTCGTTTGGCGAGGAGGGTCAGGAAGCGCTGCGGAGCGCTACGCTGGTTGCCAACCAATCCGCGGCGGCTCGTGTTTGCCTGGCCTTGGCGGAGTTGCCTGACAATACTTTTAGCGAGGAGCTAGGGAGTGCCTTGGCGAGTCGCGTCATGCCACTCGAACAGCAGCAGTTGCTGGCGAAGCGACTGACCGAAAAATACGGTGTACTGCCCACTCCGCAAGCGATTGAACAATACTTATCCAAACGCTTTAAAAAGGCCTTAGGTAACTATCAATTGCAGCGTCAGGCGAACCTGGCGGCCAACGATTATGTTTGGCGCCCGGGAGCTTCAGGGACCGCGATTGTGCGGGCATCTGTAACGCCAGCCGACAAGTTGCTGGAACAAGCGGCCCGCTTGGCCGCGCATCGCATGCGTCTGCAAGTGGCTACTAACGAGGACTTGGTTGATTGCGCCGCCGTTTTACTGCAGCGGGTCTATAAAGTTCGACCACAACTTTACGCGGCGGAAGGTTCGGCTCAGATGTTAGCCGACATACCTTCGGAAGTGAGTGCCAAATTCTCTTGGTGGCAGCAAGTGTTCGATCGGTGCAACCAATGGCAATTGCATGGCGCTGCAGTCAGAGCCTTAGATTTGATGGCTGATGGAATTGTACGGGGCGAGTTTGATCCGCCTAGCGAATACCTGGCTAAGCTGCTGAGGGATCCGCGCCCAGCCATTCGTTACGCGGCACTCGATTTAATCGATCGCATAGATCCCAAGTCAACTTACTTCGGCCATGAATGGGCGGTTGAATCGGCCATTGAAATGTCACGTTTGGGATCTGGTCCACAGATCTTGGTCATCGGCTTGCAAAGTGAGCTGCGGCAAGTCGCGCAGCAGCAAATCAACCTACAAACCGGTTCAGATGTCTCGGTCGTCAATTCGTGTGCAGCCGCCCTCAAGGTACTCGACGAACCGATACCTATCGAGATGATCGTCATCGTCGATCGTGTGGCTGACCAAAGCATCTCTCAGTTGGTGCAACGCCTGCGTCGCTCGCGCCGCGGTAGTTCGTTGCCCATCGCCGTGCTCGCCGAGCAACTGTATAGTTACGAACGCGAGATGTTGGCAGAAACACCTGGTATTGTGACGTCGGTACTCTCTCGCAACCCCGAGCAAATGCAGCGCGTGCTTTCCCTGCTGGATCAAAGTTTGGATACCGCCCCGCTGACGCCCGCAGATCGCGCTGGTTTTGTGAGTACCGCTAATCGCTTTCTGGCACGCATCTCGGCCGATCGTGTACTTTACGCGTTTTACCCGCTGTCTCCGTGGCGCAATGCGTTGAGCGACTCCAGTGCGAGTGTCTCACCGGCAGCCCGTATCTCGCTCCTGTCTGGCGTCGGTTCAGCCGACAGTCAGCGGCAGTTAGCAGAATTGACGACTCAAGCGACGATCGATGAACAGCAGCGAATTTCCGCCGCGCGTGCGTTTGGACGTTCGGTGCGACAATTTGGGGTGAGCCTCAGTCGATCGGATATTTTACTGACTTATGATCTTTATAACCAACTTGGCCCAACGGATCCCGTGGCCGCAAAATCCATTGGCTTGGTACTGGACGTAATTGAAGCGCAGGCTGGCAAAGCTCCTTGGCCTGAGGGGCTGTAAGACATTACGCTCTGGGTGCAACTTTTTAAGCACTCTACGCGCAACAGCGTTCCTGAACAGGCCCAAAACGTTAACGATTCAAGGCCGCAGGAATGTCAAGGTACGGATTCCAACCTCAAACACGCGATACGGGTTCTCCTGTAGCTGGTATCATCGGCTCCAGCCCCGCCATGGAAGAGGTCTACCAAATCACGCGCCGCGTGGCCAAGAGTAACGCATCGGTATTACTGCTGGGAGAAACCGGTACAGGCAAAGAGTTGATCGCCGGTGCTGTCCACAAACTAAGCGGACGCAGCAGTGGTCCCTTCGTCAAAGTCAATTGCGGTGCGCTCAGTGAAAGCCTGTTGGAAAGCGAACTGTTTGGGCACGTAAGGGGTGCCTTCACGAGCGCCGTAGCCAATCGCACGGGCCGTTTCGAAGCGGCTCACAGCGGCACGATCTTTCTGGATGAGATCAATAGCACCTCCATGATTCTGCAAGTCAAGTTGCTGCGTGTGTTGCAGGAGCGCGAGTTTGAGCGAGTCGGGGATACCAGCACCATCACTGTGGATACCCGCGTGATTGCGGCCAGCAACCGCGACCTGGCGCAGGAAGTCAAGGATGAACGTTTTCGCGAAGACCTTTATTGGCGGCTCAACGTCGTGCCTATACAAATTCCGCCGCTCCGCAAACGTGTGGAAGACATCCCAGATCTGGTGGCGTTTTTTTTAAACCACTACAGCGAAGCCAACCATCGGTACGTGGTGCACATTCAGAAAGAAGCCATCGAAGCGATGCAGGATTATCACTGGCCGGGTAACGTGCGTGAACTTCAGAACTATGTCGAACGCGCAGTGGTGATGGCCGAAGGTGATGAATTGACGGTGGATCTGCTGCCAGCCACCGTCCGCGGTGGGACGAGTAATTCCACTACGGTTAGTCTCCGCGGCGTGGATCTCGATACGCTGACGCAAGAGGTGGTCCAGCAAGGGGTGCGGGCGGGCGAACTAGCCTCCGCCGAACTGCACAGCTTTGTTGTCAATCGGGTGGAGAAGGAGTTGATTTCCCAGGTGCTCGCCAACTGCAAAAATGTACAAACCAAAGCCGCCGTCAAGCTCGGTATCAATCGCAACACGCTCCACAAAAAGCTGAAAGAATACGGACTCGAAGGAGATAGCGAGCCCGAATAGGCACCTGCTGACCTTACTTTTGCTTCGTACCATGACTCGCTGTAATCAGGTTGCCAACCTAGTTCAGCGGCAAACCGCAGCCACCGATTGACTGTGCTACAATGTTCTCTGCGGTAGGTGCTCAGGCACGCTCCGTCCTCTCGTTAATCTTCAGCCTCACGTATTCAGGAGTCCCAGCATGTGGCCATTTCGCTGGATAGCTGTTATTTGTCTTTCGCCGTTGCTGGTTGCCGCCGCTAGTGTTTCCCTAACCGCTGGCGTTCGCGAGGAAGCAGAGGCAATTCTCACTCGCGCTAAATTCACGGGTGGCTTCATCGTCCACGTCGGCCCGACAGACGGTCATTTGACCGCCGCGCTCAAGCACGACTCGGGCATCCAAGTACACAGCCTCGTCAAGACCGACCAGGAACTCGCAAGTGTGCGTGAGGCCATTCGCGAGGCGACTCAGTACGGTGAAGTAGCGGTAGATCGTTTTGATGGTTTCGAATTGCCCTACGTCGACAACTTGGTTAACCTGCTGATTGTCGAGCAGCAGGGAGATTTACCCCAATCAGAATTGCTGCGAGTGCTGGTTCCCAATGGCGTAGTGATGGTTAAAAGTGCACAGGGTGCATGGACCAAAACAGTCAAACCGAGACCTAAGAATATTGATGATTGGTCGCACTATTTGCATGATGCGTCGGGCAACGCCGTAGCCCACGACGATGTAGTGGCTCCGCCACGGCACTTGCAATGGGTCGGCAGCCCGCGGTGGTCGCGCCATCACGATCGCATGGCCAGTATGAGTGCTTGCGTCTCTTCCGGTGGTCGCATGTTCTATATCATGGACGAAGGGAGCCGCATTTCGATCCAATTGCCTCCTAAGTGGAAATTGATCGCCCGCGACGCCTTTAACGGAACCGTGCTGTGGAAACGCGATATCAGCGAGTGGCAAAATCATCTGTGGCCGCTCAAGAGCGGCCCCACGCAGTTGTCTCGCCGCTTGGTCTCTACGGATAAAGTTATCTATACCACGCTCAGTATCAATGCCCCACTGACTGCCCTTGATGCGGCCACTGGAGAAACGGTCATGACCTATGAAGGGTCGGATGCAACCGAAGAAGTCATTCATACTGGCGGGATGCTCTTCGTGGTCGTTCGCAAAGGGGAAGCAGAGTTGGCAAACTATGCGCCGCTGCATGGCCGAGTGGGTGATCAGGCCCAAGTTCGCGACTTGTTTTGGAACGAAGAACCACGCCTGCTCATGGCGTTTGATGCTCAATCGGGAAAAAAACTGTGGGCCAAACAAACTAAAATTGCGCCCCTGACATTGGCCGCGGATGCCTCGCGCATTTTCTTTCACGATGGCCAAAAAGTAGTGGCTGTCGATCAGCAAACCGGAGATGCGGATTGGGAATCCGAGCCAGTAACCCGCCGTCAAGCGTTTACATTTAATTTTGGTCCGAGGTTGGTGGTCCACAACGATGTCGTGTTGTATGCCGGTGGCGACGGCAAAATGCAAAGCTTGGATTCCCGAACCGGCCAGAAACTGTGGTCCGCCGAGCATCCCAACTCCGGCTACCAATCGCCGCAAGACTTGATGGTCATGAGCGGTCTAGTGTGGTGTGCCCCGCTGACTGCCGGCAAAGACTCTGGGGTCTTTACCGGTCGAGACCCGCGCACGGGTGAAGTCAAAAAAGAATTCGCGCCCGATGTGGACACCTATTGGTTCCATCATCGCTGCTACATCGCCAAAGCTACCGATAAATATCTTATTCCCTCGCGAACCGGCGTTGAGTTTGTCGATCCGCAACAGGAGCATTGGGACATTCACCACTGGGTCCGTGGCGGTTGTTTGTACGGTGTAATGCCTTGTAATGGTTTGACGTACACGCCACCCCACGATTGTGCCTGTTATCCCGAGGCGAAACTGTTTGGCTTCAATGCATTGGCGCCTGCCGCTCCGACTCGTCCCTTGCCAGCGGAAGTGCCGGAAGCCGGTCGACTCGAAACGGGGCCCGCGTTTAACGATCCTCGCGGAACGGTCGCCCCCGCCGGGGCAGATGATTGGCCTACCTTCCGTCATGATCAGGGGCGTAGCGGGGCTGCCAGAAATGAGATTCCGGGTAGTGTCGTAGCCAAGTGGACGGTGAACTTGGGTGGGCAACTCACTGCTCCGGTTATTGCCGCAGGTACTGTTTACGTGGCCCGCACGGATGCTCACACGTTGCACGCATTTGATGAAGCCACGGGCCAGGAGAAATGGACCTTTGTCGCCGGTGCACGCATCGACTCGCCACCCACAGTGGAGGATGGACGTGTGCTGTTTGGTGCCACCGACGGGTGGGTTTATTCCGTTCGCGCCGAAGATGGCCAACTGGCCTGGCGTTACCGTGTCGCCCCCATGGACCGACGCACCATGGCCTACGAGCAACTCGAATCGCTCTGGCCCGTCCACGGCAGTGTGCTAGTTCGCAACAACCAAGTATACGCAGTGGCTGGTCGCTCTATTTTCCTCGACGGCGGACTGCGCTTACTGCGTTTGGATTTGAATACCGGTGCTAAACTTTCCGAGACCATCATGGATGACACCAACCCGGAAACGGGCAACAACATCCAGGAAAAGTTGCAAGTCTTGCAGATGCCGGTTGGTCTGCCAGATATTCTTAGTTGCGATGGGAACCATATTTTCATGAAGTCGCAAAAGTTCGATCTAGAGGGTAACCGATTGGAGATCGGTCCCAACTCGGGAGACTTCGTCAAGCAAGCTTCGAAGCAACGTGGTCCCGATGCCCACATCTTTGCACCCTTAGGATTCCTCGACGATACCTGGTTCCATCGATCTTATTGGGTGCTGGGCCAAAGTTTCGCTGGCGGGCATGGAGGTTACTATCAGGCTGGTCGATTTGCACCTGAAGGACGTATTCTGGTCAGTGGCAATGGCTATGTCTTTGGCTACGGTCGCAAGCCCGAATACCTGCGTTGGACCACCACGCTCGAACATCGCTTGTTTGCGGCGGAACCCAATCCACCTGAGATTCCAGATGATTTTGGAAAAGCCAAAGGGGGTGGCGCGGGTGCTGCGCTGGCTGGTTCCTACGCACAGTTCCCGATGTCGGCCAGCCTCAATCCGGCCAACAAACCCATTTCTGTCGAGGCCTGGATCAGCACCACCAAACCGCAGGGAGTCATTGTTGCTCGCGGCGGCCCCGCCGAAGGGTTTGCGCTGACCATTGAACAAGGAAAACCAACGTTTATGATTCGCGCCTCCGGCAAGCTCGTCTCCATTCAGGGGAACAAACCAATTATCGGTGGCTGGCATCATGTGCTGGGGGCAATCGATGACAATAAAAAGATGCAATTGTTTGTCGACGGAGAGCTGGCTGCCGAAGACAAAAGTGAAAGTCTAATCACCAAAGACCCCGCACAGGGAATGGAGATCGGCGTGGATGCCGGCGGAGCAGTAGGCAATTACGAATCGCCCAATCCGTTTAGCGGTATCATCGACGAAGTGAGAATTCATTTCGCGACCTTCACCGCGGAGCAGATTGCCAAGCGCTACAAGGAGGATGTGGAACTGGCGGATGACGCCGCACTGGCCGTGACCTTTGATGACGGTTCCGCCCGCGACCTGTCGACCAACCGCAACAATGGGACCCTGGAAGGTGGACGTTTGGTTGAAGGTAAATCAGGGCAAGCGATTCTGTTTACATCCCCACAAGGGCAAAACCAACGTCAAGCCAATCGGGCTAACAGTGCGCCTGCCACCAAACCAAAAGCTGCCAAGGCTGCGGCCAAGAAAGTGGATGAAGGGAATTCAACGGATGACAACAATTCGCTCGTCAAGCCGAAGTGGTCTAACGATGTTCCTATTTACGTCCGCGGCATGGTGCTCGCCGGAGCTCAGTTGTTCATCGTCGGCCCCCCAGACATCATCAACGAAGAATCGACCTTCCAGCAATTGACCGAAAGGGATCCTGTCGTTCAAGAACTCCTAGCTCGACAGGATGCCGTCATCGATGGCAAAGACGGTGCACTGCTCTTGGCCGTTAATGCAGATACGGGCGAAGTGTCCCATCGACTCAAGCTCGACAGCTTGCCTACCTGGGACGGATTAACCGGTGCCAACGGTCGTTTGTACCTTACGACGCTCGACGGACAACTGATCTGTCTCGGAAAATAGTCCTTAAGTTCCCAGCCGCGTCGGGTACGGCTTCCCCCGGGATGGCGTGACCTGTCCGTTTTGAAATGGTGCCGTTTAGCCTGGCTCGACACAAAAATGCAGCCTCGGGACGCTCTTATT
>JBBQRC010000028.1:0-15335 GCA_038215215.1 Pirellulales bacterium | reverse complement strand
CTGTGGTCGAGGTCAGGGAAAAATATGACAAACCACTGCTTGCATCTTGGATGGGTGGACTGTCGATGCAAGCGGCTATTGAGCTGCTGGGCAAGGCGGGAGTTCCAACTTACGCGACCCCGGAAAAAGCCATTCGCGCCTTCATGCATCTCGTACAGTACGGGCGCATTCGTGACACCCTGTACGAAACGCCACGTGAAGTACCATTGGAGTTCACGCTCGAAAGGGTGCGACTGCGGGGTGTGTTTGACACGATTTTAAGCGAAGGACGTGACATCCTTAGTGAGAGCACCTCCAAAGCCTTACTCGAAGCCTATGGGATTCCGATCTCGAAGACGTTTGTGGCACGCACCAAGGAGGACGCGGTCGAATATGCCAAGCGAGCTGGATTCCCAGTGGCACTCAAGATCTTTTCACCCGACATCACCCACAAAACCGATGTGGGCGGAGTAGAACTCAATCTGAATACCCCAGAGGCGGTGCAGGCTGCGTTCGAAAGCATCATTGCTCGCGCGACACAGAAACGCCCCGACGCACACTTGGAAGGTGTCACGGTGCAGCGGATGATCGTTGTACCAGGAAGTCATGAATTAATTGTCGGTGCCAAACGCGATCCGGTGTTTGGCACAGTTTTGTTAGTGGGCGCGGGGGGAATCACCGCCGAACTGTTTCAGGACCGGGCCATTGAGTTACCGCCGCTCAGCGAGCGATTGGCGCGGCGGATGCTCGAGTCGCTACGTCAATGGCCACTGCTGTGCGGTTATCGGGGGCAACCTGGAGTCAACATCGACCGGCTCGTTGAAGTCCTGATGAGGTTGTCGTACTTGGTGGCGGACTATCCAGAAATCATTGAACTGGACGTCAATCCACTGCTGGCTACACCGGATGATGCGATCGCGCTGGATGCGCGCATCGTGCTCGACCATCACGCGATGGTCCACCCGCAGCGACCTTATTCTCACTTGGCCATTCGCCCTTATCCCGAAGAATTTGTGAAACGTGTTCACTTGAATGACGAACAGCAGATCCTGCTGCGGCCCATCCGCCCCGAAGATGAGCCGCTGTGGCATGGCTTGCTGGGTCGTTGCTCACCTGAAACCATTCGGCTGAGGTTTCACTACTTGTTTAAGACGACCACCCATGAGATGGATGTACGGTTCTGTTTTATCGATTACGACCGTGAGATGACGATCGTGGCAGAGGTCGATGATCATGGAGATCGCCAGTTGATTGGTGCGGCCAGTTTGATAGCGGATGCGGATCATCGCGACGCGGAATATGCGGTGTTGGTAGGTGATGCATGGCAGGGAAAGGGAGTGGGAGCGTTGTTGACCAACTATACGTTAGCGATCTGCCAGCAATGGGGTATTCAAAAAGTCGTGGCTGAGATCGCTAAGGACAATTGCCGCATGATTCGGATGTTGGAACACCGCGGCTTTGCCATCGACAATAGTGTGGCTGAAGATGTCGTGGTTGCGCGCAAATTGATTGACGGCAAGTAGCATGCTACGTCGCCACGAAACGATGCTGCGCGGCTCCGAGCAGCGTACAGCTGTGGTGCTGATTCACCAGATGTTCTAGTTGCGCGGCATCTTGAATGGCTCCCATTCCGAGACTCTCGACCGCCTCCGACTTGAGTGCCGACACAAGATAAACGTGGCAGTGTTTGGTGGCTTCAAGGATGACGGCGGCGGCTAGAGCATCGTCTGCAGCATCGTGCGCTAATTTGTGGGCGATCGTGTCCGTAGAACTGTGGACATTCTGTAATTTGTGCAATCCCCGGCCCGGCCGCTTGTTCAATTCGGTACACACGACGATTGCTCCCCCAGGCGTAACCAACTGGCGTGCCGTATGTAACACTCGCGCGAAGTTCTCCCAGGTTTGCTGCGATGGCCCCCCTGCCAGCATCGCGATGATAATCTCCGACGGACTCGCTTTGACTTCCCAACCACTCTCCATCAGCGGCTGTACCGCAGTCTCAATCGCGGATGGCGTACCGGCGATCACTGTCGCTACCTCGAGATTGTCCGCTGGGACCGCTTGAACGACCACTAACAGGCCCACCCACCAAGCAGCTTGATCGGCCCAAGCGGTGAGCTTGGCATGTTCGTCGGCGACTTCGAGCTTTTCCAATGAATAGAATTCACCGCGAGTGTAGCGATCAGTCAGGAGCGGAAAGACACTGTAAGCCCCCATGTAGTCGAGCGCCGAGTGGCCTCGAGCACAAGTAATGGGAATGACTACATCCGCGTCCACGATAGTACGATTCATATAGATGGGATTGGACTCTTCATTGGCGGCCACATAAGCGACTTTGTTTTGGTCATCCGCGTCATGCAATTCAATTTGTATTTCGACTTCGCAGATGCCGCGGAGCGCGTCGCCAAGAAGGTGCGCGTCCTCCGTTTCGTGACTGGCCAAGACAACCACCAACTGTTCGGGGGCAACTCCATGTTCAATCAAGTAGCGCACGCAAGCAGATACTAGGTCAGCCATTTGCGGCAGTAGCGGATCGACCAGAATCGCCACTCGATCACCGGGCACAATCGCTTGCTCAATCGATGGAAAATCAAGAGGCTTGCTCAACGCCTCGCCCACTTGGGCTGCTAAATCGACGGGGGTGCTCAAATGGCACTGATCCCAACGCTGCAAGTGTCCATCAAAATTAAGTTCCCAGTGCGTAGCCTGTCCAAAGTGGATAGCGACTTTTTGCATGCCTCGAAGCCTATCATTCAAAGTGGTTTTATTTTCATCCTGCGACTCTATTAGACCGGCGATCACAGAAATCGGGGAGGCGACTACAACCTTTCAAGAACGGCTGACTTGACTATATTGCTTGCACGGTGGTTTGGGATTTTTCGCAGGAAGGAAATGAACATGGTGACAGCAGTTCGCATTGGGCAGGTAACTTGTGGTGGTGGTGGGCCGCTGACCATTATTGCCGGACCATGCGTCATTGAGTCGCGGGAATTGACCCTCGCTATTGCCGAGCAACTGCAGGTCATCTGCCAGCGTCAGGGACTCCCCCTCGTCTTCAAAGCCTCGTTTGATAAGGCCAATCGAACCAGCGGTGGCAGTTTTCGGGGTCTAGGTATGATGGAGGGGCTTGAGGTGCTGCGTGCCGTGAACGAGATTACCGGTTTACCCACGGTCACCGATGTGCACTTACCCGAACAAGCCGCAGCGGTGGCAGAAGTTTGCGATTTGCTGCAGATTCCTGCCTTTCTCGCCCGCCAAACCGACCTGCTCCTGGCGGCTGCGGCCACCGGTAAGCCGGTCCACGTAAAAAAAGGGCAATTTATGGCACCGGCGGACATGCAATATGTCGTCGATAAATTACGCAGTGCTCAAGCAGCAGGTATCATGCTCTGCGAAAGGGGCACGTTTTTTGGCTACGGCCGACTCGTGAATGACATGCAAGCCCTCCCTCTAATGCGTCAAATCGGCGTACCGGTTGTATTTGATGCGACCCATTCGGTGCAGCAGCCCGGAGGACTAGGTGGCGCGACGGGCGGCAATCGAGAAATGATCTGGCCCTTAGCGCGTGCGGCAGTAGCCGTCGGGGTCGATGCGGTTTTCATCGAAACTCACCCCGATCCGGATAAGTCACCCAGTGACGGCCCGAACATGGTGCCCCTGGCCCGCGTAGAAGAACTACTGAGCCAACTCCGACAAATCGCCGAGCTGACTGCAGCCTGGCAAAATGGCTAGCTCTTCGCTGCGCGAATGGACGCTAATGCCCCGTTAAAGATAGATTGTAAGGTTTAACACGATATCAGTGGGATAAAGCGGCCCTTTAAGCTGGCGGTAAATGAACCGCTCCGAAGTCTCCAGAATCTTTCTACCAGTGTCAACGAAAAAATCCGTATGAAATCCGGCAACCTATTTTCAACCCAAGCGCCCTCCCTGCTCCCACATCCGTACTCGAATCAAGCGGTTCGACTGGGCCTGACGCCTTTCGTCATTGGCTTGGCTCTCATCATTTCGATTTCGCTCGGCTCGGGATGTCGTAAATCGACTTCCGGCGTGCGCGCCGTCACCATTAATCAATCCATTGAGGCCGCCAAGACAAAAAGCGACCATCTACGAGACGCGCTGCGTTATCTCAACCAACTAAATCCCAGCAATCGTCGTCAAGCCTCCAAGGAGGTCTTGGTGCAGCTTAACACTTGGATTCAAACAGTTCCTCAAGATCAGTTTCAATACACGATCCCCAAGCTGTACCAAGTACTTCCCGGCGAACTGGCCCAACGGACTGACGTCAACAATCCGGCGCAGCTCGTTTTCGATACTTGGGATGTCGAATACGCGTACGAAACTCGGCTGATGAAGCAGCTTTCGGATTGGATTGTGGCGGCGCCGGTGCGTGACGAATTGTGGTTGCCTAGCCTCGATCGTTCAAAGAACCAACTCAGTCCGACGGCCGCCAATCAGTTGCAAGAAGCTTTCAAGCTTTTTGATTGGACCGTCCGCAATATTATTCTGGAAGGGGTGGCCAACGAGGTCGAGTCGTTGCAGCTAGATCCGCGTGCTCTGAGCAGCAACCGGACACTGGGTTGTGCTTACCTGCCCTGGGAAACGGTGTTGTTTTCGCGAGGCGATTTTGTGGAACGCGGACGCGTGTTCACTGCACTGGCCCGGCAGCGCGGAATTGACAGTGTGTGGCTTTCACTCAATGGGACCGCCACCAGCCCTGGTTACTTGTGGGCAGTGGGTGTCCCCATCGACGACCAGCTTTACTTGTTTGAACCCAAGCTCGGTTTGCCAATTGTCGATCCCGATACGCTGGCCTTCGCCACACTGCAGGATGTCCGCACCAACGATCGCATTCTTCGTCGCCTCGATTTGCCGGGGCAGTTTGACTACGCGGTGAATCCAGGTGATGTCAAGTCACTGGCGTTCATGATCGATGCCGTGCCGGCAGCCATGAGCGCGCGCTTCAAGGTCTTGGAAAAGTCCTTGTTGGGCAGCGAACGGATGCAGCTTTTTGTCGATACCGACGCAATTCAAGCCAAATTGGCGACCATTTCTCCCGACGGCGCCACCGCGTTATGGCAAGTCCCCATGCTGGCTCGCGATATGGCCGACAATGTCCGCGAACGGCTGGATAACCCATCGGAATTTGCTGCCCAGTACATCTCGACCTACGGAGTTTGGCTCTTCGACACCCCCGCAGCCAACGGGCGTTTCAAACACTTGCGCGGAACGTTTGAGTCGACGCTGGATGAACAGGGAGCCCTGAGAATCTACATGGACAGCCGCTTGGACAATGAATCCATCAACCGGCTGACCTTCGACCCCGACGTGCAAAAGCAACTGGGCATGCAACGGGGCCTGAACGAAGAAATGCAACAGTTTAATCTCCGCCTGGCGCAGGCACAGCTCTTTTATCGTCAAGCCAAAGTAGATGCGTCATTCCTGTTAGCACAGCTACATTTTGATCGTGGCAATTACGAAGCCACCCTGGATTGGCTAGAGAAACGCCTCTTCCCAGACCCTCAAGCCCGACAGTGGTATGCATCGGGCAGATACTTACAAGGTCGAGCTCTCGAGCAGCTTGGGCAAAAAGACAAAGTCGAAGCCGCTTACACATATCAGCCAAGCGCCCAAGAAGCCGGCAACCGCCTGCGGCTCCGCTATCTGCGCCAGGACAAACAAGGCTAGTGCGCGTTCGCATTAGCTCAGTTTGCGAACCACGATGCGATTCCCTTCCCGCCGCAGCACTTCGACCTGAACCCCTGGATCGACGAAGTCACCTTCGCTGATCACATCGATTAAGCGTGAACCAAACAGTACTTTCCCCGATGGCCGCAGGACCGATTCGGTCACGCCAACTTGACCAATGTCAGGAAGAACCAACGCCTGTTCCGCGTCGCTGGTCAGGGGCGCAATGCTGGACACATCCGCTTCGCCGCCACCAGGTGTATGCAATTGAAATCGCGTCAGCCCCGGAAGCGAATCGAGCAACAGCAATTGCGCTAGAAACAGAATACCCACAAGTGCCATCGATCCGAGAACGATGAGCGTGTTGGTTTGCAGTTGAGCCCACTCGAGGCCAGTACTGGGGACGATGAAATCTTGCGTGGCCATGATCAGCGAAAACAGCACCAGCACGATTCCCGACAGGCCAAAAACGCCAAACCCGGGCAACAAGAACAGCTCGACCAACAAGCACGCGATCCCGAGGGTAAAGAGCATCAACTCCAACCAGCCAGAGGTTCCCCCCAAGGCGTGGCTCCAGAAGAAAATACCGAAACAAGCGACCGAAGCCATGCCTGCGAAACTGATTCCAGGCGCGGCCAATTCGATGTACATGCCGATCAAGCCTGCAATCAGTAACAGACCGGTCAGCCAGGGGCGATTGAGCACAAAGACAAGTCGATCGACCCAAGTCATCCGCGTCCGCTTGAGACTCGCCACGTTCAGCTCGCTAAGCAGGGCCTCTTCAGAGTCGAACACGCCCTCCGCCAAGTTCAATTCCAGTGCCCGCTTACCACTGACGGTCAAGAAGCGGTTTTCGCCCGTCTCCAGTACTTCTGTACCCACTGTATAACGCTTCAAAAGTTCCGCATCCTGCGTTTCAAGCTGTGTCAAATAGCGGATTTTCCCCGTTTGTTTGTCGGTTGCTCTGAAGACTTTTAACGAACGATCGACCATCGCCTGGGCCAGCGCACCGGGGCGTCCCTTCGACTCCGCCAACTCGCTGATGGCGCTCGACAGATAGCTGACGATCTTTTCCTCTGCATGCTCGAACTGACCATCCATCCCCATGCGAATAGGTCCAGCATCCCCCAGCAAAGCTCGTGGCGTCATGTAGATGCGTTCACAGCCCAAGGCGATAATGGCACCGCCACTGATACTCTCCTGAGGAATAAAGGCGATGGTGGTGGCCCAATCGATATCGCGAAGGCGCCGGGCCAATTCCAACGATGTCTCGAGTTCGCCTCCTGGACTGGTCAAGCGCAGAATGATCAAGTCGGCATTGGTGCTGCGGGCGCGATCGAGCCGATTTCTGAGGTAGCTTGCCTGTGTACCAAAGATCGCTCCGTCAAAGTCGATGATGACGCCGCGTGTAAACGCAGTCGTCAGCACGGCATCCTCGCCCTCAGCGGCCGGCTCCACCGCTGGGACATCCGCCAACTCGAGAGCCACCTCGTCAGTCGGCGAAAACTCTTTGACTTCTGCGGCAACGTCCCGTGCGTCCGATTCCACGCTGGTATTGTCCGCCGCAACGGTTTTTGCTTGGTTCATCGGCTGAGGATTGACTTCGTCGGCCGCGGCGGGACCTACCGCAGTGGCCTCCTCGGATTGAGGATGCGAGTTTGCTGCCTGCACCGCCCCTGGAAGCAGGTCAAAGGGGTTTTCGATAACGTTGGGTTGGGTCTTGCTCGCCTGCGCCCAGCCCGTTTGGGGACAGATTAACAAACCCGCAAAAACGCAGCCTGCCAAGCCACAGGCCGCTGCGCCGAACTCGACGTGCACCCGTGAACGGAGCAACTTCGGAGCCATGGACAACCAGCGAACAACTGCGCTCGAACATGTTTTCAAAGACAAATGGATGGCAGGTTTCATAGTTACACGGGCAGCCAGAACTTAAAGAGTCTTGATGGTTGGCGAATCACGCTTGGAACTATTCTAAGTCGAAGCAATCCCCGGCAGGTTCAATTATCACCGAAACTCGGGTTCGGCACAGGCGAGTTTGAGTCACCCTGCTGGCACCGCCGCCGAACTCATTACGCCGCGTGGCGTGGAGCGGTGGCGTGGAGGGGTGGCGTTGGACAGGAGCCATTCTAAGCGAATAAATGTGCCCGTTTGATTGATTCGACGGGACACGTAGGTTATAAGAGCCCTGTAGCATTGCTGCCGCAATCAGATCCTCTCGCTACCTTATTTGATCGTCTGGAATTGTTTACCTCCGTAGCGTCTGTCTTTTCGTAGATGAGTGCCATTCGCCTACGTTTATTTGCCCATTCACACAGGCGCTGAGAGCTCCTCTTGGGTCCTCACCGAAAAGTCCGCTGGCGCATCAACAGGTTTTTGACCGTACATTAACAAGGGAAAGTCGAGTGTTGTCTAGTTTCATGAAGTACTGGATATTGCGTTGGAGTTCGTTGGCGTTGGTGGTTGGGGTAATTTCTGGTGAGATGCTCTGTGCTCAAGAGCCATCGGTGCCCGCACCTGAGAATCCGAGCGTTGCGCCCGCAGCCGATGTAGCGCCCGCGCAAGATGCGCCCGCTGATACGTCCGCGTCAGCCACTGACACTACCACGGTCACTACCACTGAAAACGCCACGGACACCACCGCTGCGGGCGAACCTGCCTCGAGTTCCACGTCGGCCAACACCAAGAAAAGCCAGTTGGATGAATCGATCGGCAAAATTGACGCTATCTTTGCCAAGGTCAATGCCGTATTTGGCGGTGCATTGTTCTACGATTTTGGTACCAGTCAGATGCCCGCCTTTGGTGCTGCGGACATCGCCTCGCAGCCCGCGGCCGAATTTTTTGCTGACCGGCCTGACGACCTGCTAACGACCAGCTTGCCGGCGGTGATCGAAAAATTCAAAGCCGAGAACAATCGCCTCCCTTCATCGCTCGGGGAAGCGGTGGCTGCTTTCCGGAAAGCAGGCTTCAGGCTTCCGCAGTTGCCCCCCGGCGTTGCCTACGATTACGACGCGGAACAGGGTGTGGTGATCGTCAAACCGCAGGGCGCCAGTATTCCTTTTGTGGTCATTTGGCTTTTCCTCGGCGGCGTTTTTCTGACTCTGCGGATGGGCTTCATCAATATCCGTGGCTTCTTTCACGCCATCGCGCTGATCCGTGGCGTGTACGATGACCCGAAAGAACGCGGCGAAGTGTCTCACTTCCAAGCTCTTTCCTCCGCCTTGTCGGCAACCGTCGGACTGGGGAATATCGGTGGCGTGGCCGTCGCCGTTGGCACCGGTGGCCCAGGTGCAACGTTTTGGATGATCGTGGTGGGTCTGCTTGGTATGTCCACCAAGTTTGCCGAGTGCACGTTGGGACAGATCTATCGCCACGTTGGCCCAGATGGAACCGTGCTGGGGGGCCCGATGCGTTATCTACGCGAAGGCCTCAAGGGACGCAATTTTTTTGGGATTCCACTGAGTGGCTTGGGGGAAGTGCTGGCGTTCGTCTTCGCCCTGCTGTGCATCGGAGCGTCCTTTGGTGGCGGGAACTCCTACCAAGTCAGTCAATCACTGACGGCGCTGAAGCAAGCTCCAGGCTTAGAGTTTCTGCAGACGGATCCCTGGATCTACGGTCTAGTCATGGCAGTCTGTGTTGGACTCGTCATCATCGGCGGCATTAAATCGATCGGCAAAGTCGCCAGTAAGATTGTGCCTTTGATGTGCATTTGTTACGTGCTCGCCTGCTTGTGGATCATCGTCGCAAATAATGCTCAGGTGCCGGCTGCTTTGTCGGCGATTTGGAACGAAGCCTTTCACCCTCAGGCCATGTTTGCGGGTGGATTTTGGGGCGTTATGGTGATTGGCGTGCGACGGGCTGTGTTTTCGAACGAAGCGGGGGCGGGTTCGGCGGCGATCGCTCACTCGGCAGCCAAGACCGATGAACCGGTGAGCGAAGGGATCGTGGCCCTGTTGGAACCTTTTGTCGACACCGTTGTGGTTTGCACCATGACCGCTGTCGCGATTGGCGTGACCGGAGTCTACGCGACACCGGCCGGGCAGGAGTTGGCCGCAGCCAACCAAGGGGCCGCGCTGACCCTGATGGCATTCACTACCGGTGGCCCAGCCTGGTTCGCTTATGTGCTGTACGCCTCGGTCTTCCTGTTCGCCTACTCGACTTGTATATCCTGGTCCTATTACGGCGAGCGTTGTTTTGTACAGCTCCTGGGCGAACGCAGTTCACTGATTTACAAACTCTTGTTTGTAGTTTTCACTTTTTTGGGTTCCGTCGTCACCGCCACTAACATTCTCGACTTCAGCGACTTAATGATTCTCGCCATGGCCGTACCCAATTTGCTCGGAGTGTTTTTACTGAGCGGTGTCATTCGAGAGGAACTTACTGACTACTGGAGACGGTACAAAACGGGCCAACTGACACGCAAATAACGGATGTGATTCAGGATTTCAAGACGTGGGTCAGAAATGGTGCCGCGGATCCTCGCGACGGTTGCCAATTGTTGCAAGGGGAATGCGGCAACGCGAGCTTGAGTATCATCTACTCGACGCCATGACTTTCCATTACTTGGGAGTGAAATAAAAATCAAACCAGGCTTGCTGACGATTCTTGCGCAGCCAGATTGGTCCACTCGTAGGGGTCAGCCGTGATGTCGTACAACTCCTCGCTTCCATCAGCACCAGCCAGCAGTGTCAGCAAAATCAGGGCAGCAGTATTTCTTAGCATTGTTCAATCACGCTTCTTGAGGCCTCTTGTTACGGCGGTTGCCACATGTCTCGCAGGACATGATACAGTCGCCATGCTCAGGCGGTCGGATCAACCAAATTCGCACTAGCGCGATCTCAGTATTTTGGCTCTACAGTCGTGCCTTCAGCGGCAACAAGTTTATCTCCATTGACTAATTCCTAGCCTCAATTTCTGACGAGAGAAGTCAATCATGCCCAGCCCAACCGACATTCGACCACCCTTCACGCATGAGACAGCGTCGCCAAAGTCCGCGCCGCTGAGGACGCTTGGAACTCACGGGATCCGGTAAAAGGTTTCCCAAGCTTATTCGGAAGACAGTCAATCGCGCAACCGTTCGCAGTTTGTCAGTGGACGCGCCGAGCTCACGGCGTTTCTGTCGGACAAGTGGATCCAGGAACTTGAATACCGATTGGTGAAACAGTTGTGGGCATTCAGTGAAAATCGAATCGACAAGCGATCAGGCACGATCACGAATGTCCAAAGGCTTTGCGAATTTCTTCCATCCGCACTCGGTTCGCACCCAGATCGGAGTGGCCGACCCTGGACGCAGAGCGAAAGTGAATAACATTTTCTTGCTCGTCGATGACAAACTCAACATCATCTCGAAAGCGAAAGATCAAGCTCGTCGCTTCAGCGTGAAGGTAGTTGTCTGTTTCCGTGATGATCTCCATGCGTGGGATGGCGGCGAGAACTGCTTTGAGTCTCCGCATGGCATCTTCTGGTTGTCCGTCAAACACGATGGCCTCAATCGCATGCTGGCTATCTGCGTGCTGAGTTGAAACGCAATTCGGTGAGTTCGGGCAGGGGGCAAGACGACCATTCGTCGCTCCGAGGTTCTTCGGCTTTGTTGCCAAAGCGCTGAGAACGGCCAGGGCTATCACTGGCGAAAGCACGACCAGAGAAGCAATCAGGTAGACCATGCGTTTTTTACCATTCGAGCCAGGGGATGTCGGCATTTCTCTCATCATTGATCCATATTCTTCGTCAGCCGAGTGCATCCGAGTGCGGATATAGGTGCTGTTGAGCGTTTATCATACTTGAGCGGCGAGTTTTCAGGACAGCGTAAGGCTATCAAGTTGAACCAGACGGCAGCATTCCGAAAGTAATCGAAATCCACAGGAACACCCTGCTCGAAAATTGCGCCATCGGATAATATGCGGTGGCACGCAGACGACGAACCTAAGATGGGGAAAGTGACTGGATCACTGTCATTTGGGGTAACTCGAAAATTTCGAAGTCGGCACAACACCAACTTGAGAACCCCAGATAATGCAATGGGTCAAAGCTATCTCCAGGATCATGCTTGCAGCACTCATGGTGGGAGCCGGGGTCATGCACTTTTTGATTCCCAGCTTCTTTGTGAAAATAGTTCCGCCCTACCTCCCGCTCCATCAAGAGTTAGTTGCGCTGAGTGGTGCAATCGAGATTCTGCTGGGTGTGCTACTCATGGTTCCTAAGTGGTCACGTTTGGCCGCTTGGGGAGTTATAGCTTTGCTGATCGCTGTTTTCCCTGCCAATATCTACGTGTTTCAACATCAGGAAATTGTACCCGCTTCAGCACTGGCGCACCTGATACGACTTCTTTTACAAGGGGTGCTGATTCTCTGGGCGTATTGGCACACGAGACCTACAGAAAGACAAAGCGTGATGCGGTAACGAGACACCGAACATGATCCGATGCGGTACGGCATCGAAAATGCGATCCAACTTTTGGTGTTCGTCTGGCGGGCCCTCAAAGTACCAGAGGTCGGCGATATCTTCAGGATTCAGCCACGGTTCGACCTGGGCAAAGTGGCAACCGCCGACTTCCAATCGAGGCCGCAGTGAGGTCATGTAGTCGATTACCGCAACAGGGTATTTTGCACGAGCAACGTCGTCGGGGTTAAAACACAATCCGAAGTCGTGATTACCCCAGACTCCGATCGCCTTCACGTCGGAAAGCAATCGACAGGTTTCTTCAAGTCGTAAGCCCACTTTGCACACGCCGCCGAAGACCACGACCTGATCCACTTGGCCGTTACCGAAACGGTCGAGAGCAAGACGCAGCAATTCGACCTGTTCGTGGATGTCTGTGATGATTCCGAGTTTCATGGAACAATATCCTCGGCTGACTCTCACTTACGTCCCATGCACCTTGGCCACGATCTTATCCATCTCAGCGGCGGTGAAAGCCCGGCACGTTGTCGTGTGGACGTTGCCCATCGCACCCAGATGCAGAATGGCGGCGGTTGCCGTTTCGTCATCCGGCGCTTCCAAGATGAGCAGGCCGTCGTGGTCGCCCAGCGTCCAGTAAATTTCTTTGACCTTCGCACCCAGTTTCTTGGCCTCGGCTTTGAAGATCGCCGCCCGCTTAGTCGTGTGGTCGATGTCCTTGACGCCCTGCTGGCTGAATTTGATGTTGGTAATGAAAGTTGCCATTTTTTAGTCTCCTTGGGAAAGGGGTGTTAGTATTGCAAATTCTTCACTTCGTCACTTCTGTAACTTGTGCATGACCGACCAGACATCATGACGTCTGCATTCATGACAGCACTGTTGATCGTACCACCAACGGCGCTGGCAAAGTTGTTGATCTGACGATCGACGAAATACAAAAAGTCGATGCCGGAAGTTGGTTTGATCCCAAGTGCATCAGCGAAAGCACAGACGCTGGTGATCATGTTGTTGACTCTGTTGAAATCGCACCCGAAAAAATCACTTGCGACTAAGGCAATTTACATGCAAAAAAATAACTGATGCCTACGAACGTAGCTGTCCAAACTGTGAAAACTGATCTTGGAGGGATTGGTTGGTTTGGGCAATAATGGGGCATGGAAATTGAACAACTCAAAACGGATGTTGCGGCTGGCAAGCTTTCTCAGGACAAGCTGCTGGTGGTTATTGTAGCTCAGCCAAAACGTATCGCGGAACTCGAAGAGCTGATCAAAGGGAAGCACCCAACGCCAAGGCTTGATGAACTTTAGTCGGTGAAGGCGGAGGCGCTTCACAGACGCAAAGCTGAATTGGCTAAGCCAAAGGGCAGCCGCAACGGTGGCAAAAAGGGCTCGGAGAAGCTGAGGCGAGGGCGGGTTACGACGGCTGATAAAGTGGCGTTGGCTGAACGAACTAAGCTGATCTATCCGGCGGATGTGCCGGTTGAAGATTGTCAGCTCTCGCATACGCGTGTTGCTTGGCGACTTCTGAACGGTCGAGCAGTCTTGGTAGCGTATGAGATTTATCGATACGGCAACACGTTTGGAAAACCGGCGGGGCTTCTGGGGCGGAGCGAGTTTGGCATTGAGATCTTCATCGCGTTGGCTTACCAAGTTTATTGCTTGGGGGTGTCGATCGATAAAGCCTGCCAAGTGTTAGCATTCTTTGAGCAACTGAAGCTGCGCAAGAGTCAGGCCGATGCGTTGCTCAATCAATCGACTCGAATCGCGTTTGAACTTTTTGGCTATTCACTTCTTCGAGGGGGTGGTTACCAGTGCGGTGTCTTTTTTCGCCTTCAAATATCGTAAAAGCAAGTTAAGGAACCATTGCATTCACGTTAAGCTCTCGTTAGACTGCAGAATGTTTCGGCACTCGTACCTGCCGTCTGGTAGTGTTACGTCTCTTTCAAAAGTATTTATTGCAAGGGGTGGAAAAAGTGAGAATAACGAAGCGCGGGTTCACTCTGGTTGAACTCTTAGTGGTGATTGCGATCATCGGAATCCTAGTTGGTCTATTGCTGCCAGCTGTCCAAGCGGCGCGCGAAGCGGCGCGGCGAATGAGTTGCAGCAACAACATGAAGCAAATTGCACTTTCATTTCACAATTACGAGAGTGCTTACAAGAAAGTACCTCGTACAGCCAGTCACATGGCTTGGACTCGCACGCTTCCCGGCGCAGCAAATTCCAACTGGCACGGCTACTCGGCGCACACTATGATTTTGCCTTACATCGAACAGACGGCAATCTTCAATAACTTTCAGTTTTTCGACAGCCATTATGATACCGTGGCGAGGGCTCCTGTCACCATCGCTCCGCTGACCAATGCTCGTCGAACTATTTCTGCTTTTGTCTGCCCGTCAGATCTCCCGTATCCCTCGACAACCGATATTGGTTGGAATAATTATGGGGTGAGCGAGGGATCTAACTCGGCATATGGCAATTGGAATACAGTCCCCGCCCTCACGGCGGCAGATCAGAATGGTTTCTTCAAACGGGATCACGAAACAAGTTTTGCTGCGATCAGCGACGGACTATCCAACACCATCATGATTGCCTAATTCAATAAGGGCGATAACAGCTCAACGGCCTTCACTGTGCAGGGTGGTGACTTTCCGTACAATGTGAGCTTTCCAAGTCCCTGGACCAATCGGTTCCCGACACAAGCAATGCTCCAAGCGTATGGTCAGGCCTGCTTGGCTGCCGTCAGTACTCACAGGAGCTCTGCCGGATTCCGTTGGGTGGCCCCTGGCCAGTACAACACCACTATCAATACAATCGCTCCACCCAACTGGCAATTCCCGGCTTGTATGACCGGTGGTGGGGGACAGGGCGATTCAACAGGCGTTTTCCCCGCCCGCAGCCGACACACTGGTGGCGCGATACATACCATGGGGGATGGATCAGTGCAGTTCGTTTCCCAAAGTATAAATCTTACCACCTATCAGGGATTAGGAAGCGCGAATGGTGGTGACGTTGCGGCCGTCGAATAATAACCCAAGAAGAGGAACATTATGTACTCGCGTATTTTGGCAACGCTGGCTTTGTTAGCTATATGCTTACTCCCAGTTGGTTGCGGTGGTGATGCGGCAGTTGAGACCAAATTCACAGTAGGAGTTGACAAGGTCGTCGAGTCGCTGCGATCGAGTTTGGAAGGGATGCAGAAGTCGGGGAAAAAGACCAGTCAGTTGTCGGCTGTTGAAACCGATTGTAACGGCATCAAGTCTGCGGACAAGGAAAAAGGCG
>JBBQRC010000027.1:0-15404 GCA_038215215.1 Pirellulales bacterium | reverse complement strand
GGCAATCGTGCGTATTTCCTGATAATTGGCGGTATCGATGAGACGAATCAAACTGTCCGCCCCCGCGGTAGCCAGTTGCAGACCATCCGGCCGATAAGCTACGGCCAGCACGACATCTGGACTGCGCGCACACACATGCTGAACCGTGCCAGTGGGCAAGTCCACGATACGCACCTCGCCGGATTTCCCTGGGGTGCCACAGGCCACGGCCAATTGTGTTCCGCCCGGATGCAGGGCCATCGCAAAGGTGCGCTCGCCGATGTTCTTGATGCGACGCAACAATTTCCCGTCCGGCGTATTCCAGCACAGAACTTCGTGGTAACCACCTGTCATAATTTGTGAACCATCGGCGGAAAACACCAGCCCGGTCAGCGGTAGTGGCTGCGCGTATTTCTCAGGTGGATCGGGGAATGTGAGCGGCGGGATAACCAGATACAACGGATCTGCCGGTCGCTGGCCGTCAAAACTTGCTCCGCTGGCAATCCACTGCTTTAACAATTCGATTTGGGCAGTCGTGAGTGGCTCACTATCAGCGGGCATGCGCTCGCTGTGGTCGCTGGTGACTACGCGGCGCCAGAGTTCGCTGTCTTCCAGCTTGGCCGCGGTAACGGGTACCGCTCCCGAGTCCCCGGCCTGCAGGAGATACTCGAACGTATCAATGCGATAACCCCCTTCCGCTTTTTTCGCGCCGTGACAGGCCACGCAATTATCCAACAGAATGGGCGCAATTTGGCTTTGGAAACTAATCGCGTCGGCCGCACCCACGCGCTCAACACCCGCCAACAGAACAATGGTCAATGCCAGGATTGTTTTCATAAAACTTTCAACCAATTACCCAAAGGACTGCTGGATTGTTGCCTCAACCTTACACCAACACTAGTCTCAATGCTGAAACAAGAATTCATCCGTATTGATTAACGCCCAACAGATATCTTCCAAGGCACTGGCAGGATCGGGACGCGTCTGACTGTGCTCCACCGCGGTCGCCAACTCGACGTCTGTGGGTTGTCGACACAAAGCAGCCAAATAAAGTTCGCGAATGGTATCCTCTATCGAATGACCGGCCTCCAACGCTTGACGGAAGCGGTTTTTGGGATCGCGTAGCCGTTCGTAGATCATGGGACCATTAAATAATTCGATGGCCATAGCAAGATTCGAATCTTCAGATCGTTCGCAGGCGCAGACCGTCGACCGTTCAGGCTGGCCAAACACTTTGAGAAAATCCACTTTCACCAAATCGGGTGCTGGTAGCTGAGTCGCCTTGGTACCGAGCGGAAGTGGTCCGAAGGTCTGCTGAGTCCCCGTCGTATGATTGACCGCATCGAGCAACTGCTCCGCCGAAAGCAAACGCGGTTCTTGATGCGAAAAGTAAAGGGTATCGTCTTGATTAAACGCGTTGGTATGGAAACTCGTTTGATAAGTGCGACTGTTGAGAATCGTCCGCAACAACTGTCGCCGATCGAATTTACTATCCACAAAGGCTTTGGCAAGTGCGTCCAGCAGTGGCGCGTTGGAGGGTGGATTGGAGTCGCGAAAGTCATCGATGGGATCGACAATGCCTCGCGAGAATAAATGGCTCCAGATTCGATTCGCTTCAATACGGGCGAAATAGGGATTGTCGGGCTGCACCAACCAAGCCGCAAACGCAATCCGGCGGTCTTCATCCCCAGTGGGCTCGATACTACCCACTTGTGGCAACCAGGGCTTCATGACTTGACCTGTCCGTGGTTGAGTCACTTCGCCAGTCGTCGCTGTCCACACGAACATTTCGCCCGGCCGTTGCGTCTTCTTGCGCTGCACGCGTTGGAAAAACGCACCCAGACCATAGTAGTTATCTTGCGTCCAGCGTTCGAATGGATGGTTGTGGCACTTGGCACACTGCAATCGCGCACCCAGAAAAACTTGGGAAATCGTTTCGACACAATCGTTGGTGTCGGTGGCAGTGCGGTAGAAATTAGCAGCGGGATTCGACAACGTGCTTCCCGACGCCGTCAGCAGAACTTTTGCGAATTCGTCGTAGGGCATGTTCTCGCGCAGCGCCTGTTCGACCCAGCGGTGATATTTATAAACTCCTTCATCACCGACACTCTTGCCAGTCAAACGTAACAGATCACCCCATTTCAGCGCCCAGTACTTGGCATGTTCCGGTCGTTCGAGAAGCTGGTCGATCAGCACCTGACGCTTATGAGCATGGGTGTTCGCCAAAAATGCGTTGGTTTCTTCAACCGATGGCAGCAGGCCGATAATATCCAGATACACGCGGCGTAGGAATTCGGAGTCATCAGCCACGGCCGAAGGGAGATACTGCAACTGCTGAAGCTTGGCATCGACGAGTTCATCTACAAAGTTGTTGACGGGAGGAGCTTGCCAAACAAATCCAGCTACATCTTCGATGAACATAAGCGGAATCGACTCGATGTGCTCGAGAAAGCGAACAAGTATGGCCGCTTCACCTCGACTGTGCGAAGTAACCAAACCAGCCGAGCTAACCTCTGCCACACCGGTGTTCGAGCTTTCATAAGCAACTTGCTTGGAGACGTCACGGCTAGTGCCGTCGGAAAAGTGGGCGATCGCGGCTACTTGCTGCTGAGCTGACGTGGCTCGATTCAGCACCCGACGCGAGGCGGGAAATAATTCCAGTTTGACACATCGCGGCGTGCCGGCCGGATCGGGTTTCGCCCCCTCAGCAATCCAATTGCGCAAGACTTCGTAAGCCGGATCGTGCTGGTGCAACTGCATCCCACCGCCATGCGCCACTTTCATCAAGGGCTTTTGCAGCAGCAGACTCTTCTCAGGCTCTTGCAGATTAGTTCTTCTTCCGAACTCTTCTCGAATCAAGGTCAACTCATCGACCTGTGGATCAAAGGCGCGTAGCGACATGCGGAAGCCCCCCTTGCCGCTTGGTGAACCATGGCATGCACCGGAGTTGCACGACTGCTTGGACAGCGCCACCAACACTTCGTTCTCAAATTGTGTACGCCGTGGCTCCGTACAGTGGGCTACGGTAACCGGTATCGATTGACGCACCGTTCCGGTTTCTATCAGGATTTCTGCCGTTCCATCAGCCACTGCAAAAGCCTTACCCGAGTCGACGCGCACCACCGCCGGATTACTCGACGTGAGCTTGCAATCGCGCGTCCAGTCACGAGCATTTTCCGCCGCATCATAGCCCGTAACGACCAATTGCCGCTCGTCGCGCAGACCAGTTAACGTAAACGCAGGGGGATACACTTCTAGTTTGGTGGGCGGTGTGAGCAGTTCCAGTTTGACTGGCGCGCTCGACAGGCTGAATGGCTGCCCAGCAAATTGACTGGTAGCCTGCAATTGCACGGCCGTGCCTGTTGCGACGAAATCGGCAGCGATACTCAATTCGAGCGTGGCGACACGTCCGTCGGCTGGAATCTCCACAGGCGCACCGGTCAGCCCCGCAGGCAAATTTTGCCACGCTAGCGTGACGGGTTGTGGGACAGCTTGTTCGGACCACTCGAGCTGTACTTGATAACTCTGTGAACTACCGGCCAAAGCCGCGTTGATCGGTTTGACGACCAACTTCAGCGGATCGATCCACTGCAACGCGATCTGCTGAGTTTGCAACTGGCCTCGACCATTAAATTCGGAATAGGTCAGCACAGGCAGTTGCGCGGGCTCTGTTAACTCTCCGGTGCGTGTCCACGTTAGGGTGTAAGCATCCTTATCAGCCTTCGCCGCTACGTTCCAGTTTGCCGGCTGCTGGAAAGGCAAAACAGTCACCGCGTCTTTAAATGCTTCTTGAGTTCGTTTGAGCGTGACTGCGGCCGCATGTGTTGCCTGAGGGCGCGCAAAAACGATGGGAGCCGTTGGCTCGAAAATAAAATACGCGGGTGTTGGAGCGACAGCAGATGCCACCAGCAAGCCATCGCGCCAGCGGGCGGGAAAGGGAATGTGCGGTGATTTTATTCGTCTGAGTCCCAGACTGTTTATTACAGCTTGTTGCTCCGGAGTTTCCACTGCGGTCGCGACCAGTTTTATTGCCGCCAACGCTTCGGGGCTCCACCCCTCGTTAGCTCGCACATAGATCTTCGCTTCGGTCGCTTTAGCATCGATGCGAGAATTGAGCAATTCAAGCCCTGCCATGGGCGTGGCCAGCGTGATATCGATCGCGCCGTCGTAGCCTGAGCGTGCGACCTGCAAGTCGATGGCTGCGGCTCCTTGACCCAACTCGATCGCGTAGCGTTCTTTGGATTTTGCATCCGGCTTCACAGCCACTGAAAACCTCGGGGGCGTAGTGAGTTCGACGTAATAGCCATACTCGGGACCGCCGCGATGCAGGATATCGGTGACATCCAGCCGGTATTCACCCTCCTCGGGACACGTAAAATCAAAACTCCACTCATCCGTATCGTTGACGGCGGTTTCCGCAACTTTTGCACCGGCCGCATTAAAGAGTTGCATCTGCAGCATCGTGGGCAAGCCCAAACTTCTCGTGATGGCGGTTGCACGAATCGCTTGTCCTTTAGTCCCCACCACGCGCACACTATCGACCTCCTTGGCTGCCAACAGGCGACCGCTGAACCCGGCAGGCAGGCTGGAGGCAGCTACACTGGGGTCGCTAGTCTCAGGTATCACATGATGCTCAAGAGGGCTAACGATCATGGCTCCCCAGCCAGATGATTTTCCGTCGGCGACTTTGGCCGCCACGGAAAAGGCAGTTGAACTCCAATCTGCTGGAATGGAAACTTCCATGGGGGCTACCAGATTGGCATCTGGTCCGATAAAGGTCGCTTGGGCTTGACTGCCAGGCTTGGCGGCCAGCGGTAGGACTGCATCGACAAGCGGAAAATCGCCAATGCGGAGGCGATAGCGATTGCCGGCTACGAAGCGATTATCGAAGATCTCGACCGTGTAGTCCCCTTCTTCCGCAAACACGTATGTAAAGCGACTGTCGGGACAATTGGCTTCATCATCCGCTTGCCGCAGGATCGCGCCACTCGCATTGCGCAGTCGCAACACGGCGTCCATTTTTGACCCTAGTCGCTGAGCATGCACCTCGAACGCCAGGCGTTGATTGGCAGCCACGTGGAAACGGTAAAAATCACTCAGCGAACCGTCACTGGTACCATCAATACCACATAGCGTGGTAATTTGCTGTGCCTGATCGGGCTGGTGATTGGTAGCGTTATCGGCCAGGCTAGGCAGATCATCGACCAACAAGGTCATTGGCTCCGAGGCACCGTCTGACGACGCCAGCCAAAATCCAATTGGGCCAAGTTGTGCATTGGCAGGCAAGGTAACTTCCACGACAGCCTGGGCGGCTTCGACGCTCACCGCTTTGAATTCAGCTCCGCAACTAGTCCAAGCGCGCAGCGGCGCTTGAAACGATTTGCCGGTCAGTACAAGCTGGGTAGTCTTGCCAGGCTCAAGCGCCTGAGGGGTCACCCCGCTCAATTCGATTTCAGCTCTGAGTTGGCTCGTAGTCAGCAGCGCAAACAACGAGTAGAGCATGACGCGGACGGGCATGTCACGTTCCTGGTTGGCGGGAGGGAGTTCGGGCGAGGAATTGCGTAGGCAGGAAGGGCCGGGAGAACTCCAGTTTAATCTAAAATCGCGCCCATGTCGCGTCGGTACGACCGCAGGGTGGGCTGACGAAAATGTCGAAAGCTCGCGAATGTGCGTAGGTAAATGAGAACTGCGACTGCACAGATTTTTTTTGGCTCCCTCTCCCGAGTACTCTGGGGAGAGTGCCGGGGTGAGGGGCCGAATTGGCTGGTGATTCTGCCCCTCACCCCCAACCCCTCTCCCCCAAGTACGTGGGCGAGGGGAGTGACTTTCCCGGGTGATCTGCTCCGCGAATCAATCACATTTTCATCCGGCCAGCCGGCGGTCGGGTGGGAGCTGAACTGCAGCAACCGTCGCGAAAAAACCGTTATCCCAAGCCGGGAATGGGCTCGCCATAATAAATGGAGTGGGGTCGGTCCGCGGCATCATGCCAAACTGCAGTGGCGGGAATACCGAGCGCGTGATAGATCGTGGCGGCAAAGTTCTCGGGTTTGACCGGAGTATCCGCTGGATAGGCACCATGCGAATCCGATTTGCCAACGACATTTCCACCTCGAATACCCCCACCTGCAAAGAAGACCGACTGCACGGCCCCCCAGTGATCCCGTCCAGCTAACTTGTAATGCTCTTTCAGCAACGTAATCTGCGGCGTGCGCCCGAATTCACCAGCCATCACAACCAGTGTTTCGTCCAATTGGCCAGACTGATGTAAATCATCGAGCAAAGCTGACAGTGCACGATCTGTGGGTGGGAACAAAGCGTCCTTGAGATGGGGAAAGGCATTGCCATGCGTATCCCAAGTCTCATCGTTGCCGAGATTAACCTGCACCAAATTTACTCCCGAGGCAACCAATCGTCGAGCCATCAGCAGTGACCAACCAAAGGAGTTGCGGCCATAGCGGTCGAGCGTCTTGTCGTCGGCGCGGGTGACGTCCAAAGCTTGTTGGATCGTTTGGTCGGTGAGTAGTGAAACCGCTCCCTGACGCAACCGGTCAAAGGCTTGCGTCTCGGCAAAGTGGGCCAACGACGTTCGCTGTCGCTTGAGCGATTCCAGCAACTCCAATCGCCCGGAAACTTCTTTCATCCCCAGACCTTGGGGCAACGTCAATTGTGGCGCCTGAAACACACGAGGATCGGGCTTGCCGCGATCTTGATGATCGAAAGTGTATTGCGGAAATGCGCCGTAAGAAGTGTTGTGAAAGTTCGCGGCTTCTATCAACCAAGGATCATGTTGAGCCCCCATTTCACCCGCATGCTGGCCAGGAATGATACGCCCCGTTGAATGCACCAAACGTTCGGGCAACATCACCGCAGTCGGCAAATTGTGGCGCATCGCCGTGGCCCGCCCCGCCACGGAGGCGATCGATGGACGGTCCGTTCGATTCGACCCATTGGGGCTGAAGCCAGTGGGAAGCTGCGACTGGCCGGTCAGCATGATGTGGTGGGCCGCGGAATGTTCGTTCGAAGAGTGAGTTAGTGAGCGACACAGGGCCCAAAGCTCACTCCGCTCGGCCAGCATCGGCAAGTGCTCGCAGATCTGCAACCCGGGGGTCCGTGTCGAAATCGGTTTGAATTCACCGCGAATACTCTCGGGTGCATCGGGCTTCATATCGAAGCTTTCGTGCTGAGCCAATCCACCGGAAAGAAAGATGTAGATGCAGGACTTCGCGCGCCCGGAGGGGAGTGTTCCACCCACCGCTGAAGCTTGCCGCAAGCCGGTCAGATGATTGATCCCCAAGCCCAAAATGCCGATTGCCCCGGCTTGAATGGCCGTACGCCGCGAGCTGACTGGATGCAATAATGCTTGGGAATTCATATGCAAGGCACCTGAGCAACTGTTCTGCAAATGGGGAGACTAAAGCGTCGTCCCCAAATAAGTTACCGTTTGATTTCCCCTCACCCTGCCCTCTCCCCCGCTATTCCTGCTGCGCAGGGCGGGAGCGAGGGACCTAGTGCGGTAACTTGTTTTGAGACAACGCCTAACCAACACATTCTAACCGAGACCGTGGGCGTTGACACGCTGCAAAACGTCCGTTCACCGGGAATGTCCCTGTCCAAGATTTACACAGGCGGCGAGTCGCGATCAATTGATCCCGAGTTGCGATCAATTGATTCAAGGAATCTTCTTACCTTGCAATTGGTACACGTACCGCAGAACTTCAGCCACCGCCGCATATTGATCAACAGGAATGACCCGACCAATTTCAACAGTTTTGTAGAGCGCTTGGGCGAGCGGTTTGCGTTCCAGCACGGGAATGCCGTGCTCAAGTGCGACTTTACGAATGCGCGCGGCCACTTCGCCAGCACCCTTGGCCAAGACGATAGGAGCCGGCATGGTTTTAGGATCGAATTGGATGGCAATGGCAAGTTCGGTTGGGTTGGTAATGATCACATCGGCTTTGGGAACGGAGGACTGGATGCGGTTGCTCATTAGTTGCCGCTGAAAGGCTCGACGCCGCGCGGCCATTTGCGGGTCACCGTTCATCATCTTCATTTCATCGCGCATCTCATCGTCGGTCATCTTCATGTCTTGCTCTTGTTTCCACCACTGGAAACCGTAATCCAGCACCGCCAGGAGAAATAGCACGGCGGCCGTACGCATGCACATGTCCAGCGTCGTATTCCACACCACACCCCCGACTTCGCCTGCAGTCAGCACTTGCGAGCCAAGAATCATATCCCACTTCCCCCAGATCCCCAGTCCAATAACGATCGTGACTAGGCTGATTTTAAGCACCCCAAAGGCGATGCGAGCGATGTTGGGGAGCGCAAACAACCGTTGCACGCCAGACAGTGGATTGATGCGACTAAAATCCGCATTCAACTTTTCTGGCAGGAATAGAAATCCAACTTGCAGCCAGTTGTTGACCAGCACAATGGCACAGACGCTGAGCATGATGGGAAGCACCGCCAGCATGCACTGCCAGACCCCCGCGTTAAAGAGAATCGACGCCGAACGAGCATTAAACGTCCAGTAATCGGTCCGGGTGAGACAGGCAATCATGATCTCGCTAAGCGTTTTCAGTACATCAGGACCTTTCCACCACAGTACCGAGACTGCACCCAGTAAAACTAGGGATGAGCCGAGATCCTGGCTGCGCGCAATCTGTCCCTGCTCGCGCGCCTTCTGACGGCGATACGGTGTGGCATCATGTTTCTTATCACCACCACTGTCGTCAGCCAAACTAACTTACTTCCTGGTTAAGGCCCTGGACTATCTCGCCATCCGTTCTGCGTCATCGACGATTAGTGGCTCGCCATTTTCAGGGAGTCGAGGCGAAACTGGCGGAGCGAAACGGGACACTCGCGTGTTAACTCGAACCGGCCTGCGCTATCCGCGCACAACTTTCCAACCACACGTACAACTCATTCTGAAAAACCCAGGCCATGCCACCCATGGAAACACTCAGCAGAGTCAACATGGCCAGCGCGTTGATGTTAAATCCAATAGCCAGCACGTTCAGTTGCGGCAGGGTTCGTGCTAAAAGTCCGGTCACTAAATTGGCGAGGAGCAAGGCTGTTGCCATGGGAGCGGCGGCACGAATACCAATGACAAACGTGTGCCGCATAACACCGTCAAGTTCATCCAGCCAACTCGCCTGAAATTGCACACTACCAACTGGGTAATGGGTGAGGCTCTGCAGACAACACTCTAACAGTTGTCGATGGCCACCAATGATGATAAAGATCGCCATGGCCAGCCAGCCCAACATACTGGAGATAACCGGCATTTCCTCATCGCCACTCGGATCTACCCCCATAACGCTGTCGTAGCCAGCCAAGTGACCAACCGTCTGCCCAGCTAACTGCAAACTTGCGAAGGCCAACATCACCACGCTTCCCAGCAAAATGCCGAGAATCAATTCACCAGCCATCGCCACGACAATGTTGAGTAGATCGGCGGGCATTGGGGTCGCATGCGTAATCGCTAGCGGGGCCACCAGTGCGGCGATCGTGATTGCAATGAACGCGCGCACGCGTTTGGGTACGGAGGTCGATCGAGTGGGAGGCGTCATCATCAGCGGTGGGCTAAGGCGCGCCAGCACAGTCAGAAAAACCCACAGCGGTTGGCTGAGCACCGATACAATCGCATCGTTCATCGACTAACCACGGCTGGTATTTGGGTGTAGGTTTTCTTGGTGTATTCAATCATGCGATCGGCGATCCATGGCAAGCAAAATATCAATGCCAACACCATGGCGACAATTTTAGGGACCGCATTTAATGTCTGGTCCTGAATTTGCGTCACGGCTTGCATCAAGCTAATCACCAACCCAACCACCATACCTACGATCAGCAGCGGCGCACCAATCAGCATGGCGGTCAACATGGCTTGGCGCACTAATTCAACGGCATGGCTGGGATTCATGGGGCACTTTCGAATTCGATTAATTATTAAGCTCGGAGAGCGGAGTGGTAGACACGTTTCCCTGGTAAACCGGCGAGTGCGATTTTTTCATTCACTACCCCGGCGGACCAAAGCTCTCTAGTAACATGCCGACCACCAGGTGCCACCCATCAATCAACACGAACAGTAAGAGCTTAAATGGGAGGGAAATCATGGCGGGGGGTAGCATCATCATGCCCATCGAAATTGTAACTGCAGCCACCACCAAGTCGATCAGCAAGAATGGCAGGAAAATCTGAAAGCCCATCAAGAAAGCGGTCTTGAGTTCACTGAGCATGTAGGCTGGCAGCAGGACGCGTAGCGGCACATCTTCAAAATAGGCCGGTGGTGGACTATCAGGACTGTAATAATTGAAGAACAAATAGACGTCATCATGATTACCGGCCATATCGATCTGGCGACTCATGAACTCACGCATCGGATTCACACCCGCTTCCCACGCTGCCTGCATTGACATCGTGGAACCCTCAGCCGTGTACGGCGCTATCGCTTCGGTGTATACGCGATTCCACACGGGAGTCATGATGAAGAGGGTCATGAATAGCGAAATCGAAGTGATGACCTGGCTTGGCGGCAACTGTCCAGTCCCCAGCGCTTGGCGGAGTAAACCCATGACCACAATGATGCGCACGTAGCAGGTGGTCATGAGCAGCACGGCGGGTGCCAGACTCAAGACGGTCAACAACAAGAGTATCTGCAGGCTGCTCGAGAGTCCCTCGCGACTGGTCCATTTTTCGGGCCCGCTGAGCAAGAACGATTCGGCGGATTGAGCTTCGCTGGTATTCCCCACGCTCTCCAAGACGCGATCAAAGACCCCTTTGGGTGACTCCGATGAAATCCCTTCCATGGCCTGCGCAGGGCCACGATCGGAGAGGCTTTGCGGCCGCAAGCTCGATTGGGAAAATGCCTGCAGCGGTGCGAAGGTGCACAAGAGCAGCAGCGCCAAAGCGATCGGTCGTAGTGAACTCCCATCAATTCCGATCATATCGCACCCCCGCCAGACTGCTGCAGAATGCTGCGAAAGGATTGAGTAATGCTTCCCGGCTGATGGCTTTCACACAGCCCGGCCAGTTGATCGACTTCCAGCGGATCTGTGATTTCGCTAATCGTTCGAGCTTCCCCTTGGATCATACTCACCAGCACCAATTTCGAACCGAACCGTACCAAGACGAGTTGTTGACGTGGTGCCAGAGGCGTACGTCCCAAAATCGACACAACTTGTTTGGGTAAGCCGCCCAAAGTAGTGTTCATCGTCTTGCGCGCGAGCCAAGCAACTCCAAGGAATAAGCCAAGCACGATCAGCAGACTGGAACCAACCGACAGCAACATCTTGAGGGTGCTGCCACCACCTGATTCACTGTGCGTAGCGGTCTTGGCGGTAGGTGGATCTAGCGGAGTTCGCGTAGCGGCTCGAGTGGCGATCGACTCCGATGCCGCCGCAGTGACAACTTGGGAACTCACTGGCGCGGCTGGGCCGCCAATCCACGCAGCGTCGGCAGGGTAAGTCTGCTGCAGTGGAACGCCGGTGCCAGCGTTTAAAGTAGGCAGCGGTACTGCAGTTGGATGCTGTCCGCTGTTATAGATCGAGGCGCCGGGCAACCTCAAATTGCTCTCTTGAGAGAAGGCAAAATGGGGAAATGCTAGCGCGAAAAAAAGTGTAATGGGAAAGGGTCTCATGTCGACGTCCTTGTCGCTTGTCGCGCGTCAGGCAAAAGCCGAAACGCAGCGGGCTAGTTGGCTTACAACTCGAATTGCGGGATTCAAGTTGCTGGAGCTAACGCCTTGTATTTTGGTGATTTAAAGCGGAGCTAACAACGCCGCTATCTGGCTGCTGACAGGACATCGGAACCGACGAGTTCGGCGATACGCACGCAAAAATTATCGTTCAGCACCAGCACTTCACCGCGCGCCACCAGTCGACCGTTGACGTACAAATCTACAGGATCACCCGCTAGTTTATCGAGCGCGACGACCGAGCCTTTACGCAACTTCAGCACATCCTCCAGCAGCATGTGCGTGCGACCCAATTCGATTTTTAAGTCGAGATCCACGTCGCGCAACAAGTCGATCGAGCACTTCTCCGGCGGACCGTCACTACCAACCAAATCTTCTAATTGAAAGGGTCGTGGTACAGGCGCATCCAATTGATTGAGCGCTGCCTCGGCATCCTCCAGTAGTTTGGACGCCTGCGCTTCTACTTGCTCGCTACTGCCAACGGACTCTTTTTTCACCGCTGTGGATTCCGCATTGGCGTCTTTGGCGGTTGACATGTTCGCTTCCGTGCAAATCTTCGCAATTTGAGGTGGTCAGACCAATGCTGCTATTAGCCGCCAGTGCCAGGTGTCCCCTGACAGCAGTTTGCGACCCATACCAGCATTACTCTTCCGTGACTTGATAGTCGTGAAATCCAACGCCCAGCAGGATTGGTTCGTCCAGCAATTCGTTACTTGTCGCAAGTATTCGACGCTGAATCAAGCCCAATTGGTTCTCGGTCAATTCGTCCATCGTCGCGTTCCGCACTTCTAGGATCATGCGATGGCGAAATCTCCCCTGCCGCTCGTTGTACAACCCTTCGAGATGCTTTTGATCCTTCGACTTGATTGTACCAAACAAGCGAAACTCGACGCGATGCGGGCGATCGGAACCTGGCGGAACAAACGAGACACCGTACTCTCCCAGCGAAAATTCGACAATTTTGTCCTCGTCTTCCTTGGCGAGAACCTCCCCATCGGCGTCCATGGTGGCTTCCAGTTTTTTGATCAACCGTGACTCAGCCAACGCCGCCACTTCATCGCCGCTGGGAACCATCACAAAAAAGATCAAGGTTTCGGCGACAATCACGAGCCCCACAAAGCCCGAAACAATAAGCTTCGGCAGCATGGATGGCTTATTAGGCGTGTCCGTTTTTTCTGCGGTTTTAGTGGCCATGATTTGCAACAATCTCGCTAAGGTCGATTAATTACTGATTGGGTTTTTGAATCTTGTTGGCTCGCTCTTCGACTGTGCCGACCAGTTGATCGACAGTCTCTTCGAGCAGAAAGACTTCCACCCGAGGGTTCAATCGCATTTTCTCCGGGTCGTTCGATACGTGCATGGGTTCCCAAGCCCCGGCAGCGGCCAAGCGAATGCGTTCGGGAGGAATGTTGTGTTTCTCAATCAAGTATGTCATAACACTGCGACACCGCCGATACGACAGATCCATTGCGTCAATCGGTTTGGGTCCCCGCTGCGCCAGTTGTTGCGAAGTATGTCCGCGAATTTCAATCTTCTGCGGTTTACCCGCCAACTGCTCAATCTCGATGTCGAGTGCAGCCTTACCTTCATCGTTGATTTCAGTTCCACCGTCGTCGAAAAAGATCACCGTACCGATGGCCGTGTTACCACCAGGCCGGACAATGCGGACTCGATCGTTGTCACCAACCGGAGCCTTGGTTGGTGAGCCACCCTTGTGCGTGTCCATTTTCTTGGCACGCCCCATCGTCGACATCACGCGAAACGCGCTGGTACGCGATTTGTGGTCACCGGGAGATAGACTCTCGGCGGAAAGTTCATGTCCAAATTTCTTGCGCAGCGACTCAACCATCGCTTGAAACTTTTCGTCTTTCTTCATCTCACTCATGGAAACAAGCATGATGAAGAACGTTAGTAGCAAGGACATCATGTCACCGAAGGTCACAACCCACTCGGGGACACCCATTGGTGGATCTTCTTCCATGTCTTATTCCTTTACTGGTCGTAGCTTGGGATGCAGGTACGTCAGCAATCGTTGCTCGAGTGTACGTGGACTTTCGCCTGATTGAATCGCCAGTACCCCGCGAACAATCAGCTCCATCGAGTTCAATTCATATTTGCTCAACAGTCCCAATTTCTCCGCGAATGGTTGACAGCCAATGTTAGCGATAATCGCGCCGTACAGCGTCGTGATCAAAGCCACCGCCATACCCTTACCAATTCCGGATGGGTCCGACATGTTTCCCAGCATCATGATCAAACCCATCAAGGTTCCAATCATCCCGAACGCGGGTGCAAAACGCCCCACTTGATCCAGGATCGCTTTGCCCTCTTTGTGACGTTTGGCAATCGCCTCCATTTCGGTGCGCATGATTTCTTCAATCGTGGCAGCGTCGCTGCCGTCCACCGCCATTTGGATCCCTGAGCGAATGATCGGATTGGAGATCTCCGCCATCTTGGCTTCCAAAGCCAACAGCCCGTCCCGTCTCGCTGTTTCCGCCAATGAGACTAACTGCTTGATCACTTCCAACAGATTTGGCGGTGCGTTTAGGAAAATCTTCTTGTAAACCGTTGGTAACGTCAGCATGGTTTTCAGTGGAAAACACATAAAGGCGGCAGCAATTGAACCTCCAATAACGACCGCGATGGAAGGGATATCAATGAAGGATGAAAATGTTCCTCCACCCGCGATGACGGCGTATATGAGCAAACCAATGGCGGCGAAAAATCCGATGAGCGAGGTAATATCCATAATCGATTAGACCTTCTCTGCGGCGGTGAGTTGCTGCACGGAGGCAAAAGGCAGGAGATGTTTCCGCTGCTGATAGGCCACCGCCAAATCGACAACGCGCTCCATCTTCTCGCCGACGACGACGCGCTCGCCGCTGACCAGGGTAATGAAAGTATCCGGACGCTCTTCCACATAGCGAATCAGATCAGCGTTTAAGATGAATGCGTGGCCATCGAGTCTAGTGAGCTTGATCATGTTCCTACCTACGAAAAGAAAATCGTCACGGAAACGTAGGTCACGGCTTAGAACGGAGTGCCCCGGTGATGCTTTTTTCCAACATGAATCCGAACTCCGCGCGGCAGATCGCGTTCATGCGAGGCACAGAATTGATCCAATCGTCACGACCAGACCGGCTCAGAATGCCGCGGCGGGATCTTCAATTAGGTGCACGTAGCTGTTGTATCGCCGCGGATCAATGCGACCATCAGCTACTGCATCCAGCACGGCACAGCCGACTTCATGAATGTGCGTACAATCCGGGAAACGACAGCGGCTGACATACGGCCGGATATCGCGAAAAAGACCACATACTTCCGCTGGCGACACGTCCCACAGTTCCAATTGCCGAATCCCAGGTGTGTCGACCAGGTAGCCCCCCTCAGCCAAAGGTAGCAACTCGGCGGTCGTCGTCGTGTGCCGACCCTTCATGTTTTCCTGACTGACCGTCTGTACCCGCAACGCCAAACCTGCTTGAATGGCGTTAAGAAGCGAGCTTTTGCCGACGCCGCTCTGCCCCGCCACGACACTCTGGCGACCGCGGATCACGCTCCGCAGCGCATCCACCCCCCAACCTCGCTTGGCGCTCAACATCATTGTGCGATAACCCATCTGCGCGTACACGCCAATCACCGGCTGCAATTCGGCGGGGTCGACTAAATCGACTTTGTTGATGACGATGACCGGTTCTAAGCTCGCCTGTTCCGCAGTTACCAAAAAGCG
>JBBQRC010000026.1:0-15411 GCA_038215215.1 Pirellulales bacterium | reverse complement strand
TCGTAAAGCTTTCGCTAAACTTGTAGGCTTCGGTGCCATGCTGGCTCAAGTAGCCATCGTGCCGTCAGCGGATGGGCAGGAAAAGCTCACCTCGCAATGGACGATCACCAACACGGAAGTGGCGTTGAGTGGAGTTTCTGCAGGCCATCAGTCCATCCAGATGGTCATCAACACAAGTCGCGAGCTGACGGCGGATCGGGCGTTTAAGAAAGTCCGGATTCAAAATCCAACGGTTTTGTCCGCGCTGCCGCTGGCCGGCAATCACTTGCAAATTTCCGCCCTGCAAACGGGCGTGACGCAGGTTGATCTAGAGGGGGCGGACGACTCGATCTATTCGGTCGAAGTGATGGTTTTGGGAGACGTTCGCGAACTGGAGTCGATCCTCCGCAAACTGTTCCCAACTGCCAACCTCCTGGTAACTCCAGTGCAAAAGGGTGCCATTGTTAGCGGTTTCGTCACCAGCGACGAGGATATCGAGACCGTCATCAGCATTGCAGAAATGTACTTTCCAACGGTTATCAACAAGGTCACGGTAACGGGCGTACACACGATTCAACTCGAAACACAGGTGATGGAGGTTTCGCGGACGAAACTGCGGCAGCTTGGGATTGACTGGGCCTTTGCTAACGGCAATGACCGGATAGTCAGCAATGTGGGAGGTATTTTAACTGCCTCCGGCTCCAACTTCACTCCCAGCACCAACTCGACTTTGCAGGTGGCTGTGGCGCAGGGTGGTTCGGATTTCCTACTGGCGATCCAGGCGTTACGGCAGAACAATCTCGTCAAGGTCTTGGCCAATCCTACTTTGACGGCGGTGGACGGACGTCCTGCGAGCTTCAATTCCGGGGGAGAGATTCCGATTGTCGTTCCCTCTGGACTTGGTCAGGTAGGAATTCAATACCGGGAGTTCGGCACACGCATCGACTTTGTCGCCAAGATTCGCGGCGAGGGTCGAGTCTACTTGGAGGTTCGGCCCTACGTCAGCGAGATCGATCCGACGCGTAGCGTGACGATCCAAGGGACCAGCGTGCCGGGCTTGCGCAGCCGTTTCCTCGAGACGGGGGTCGAATTGCAAGCTGGGCAGACGTTAGCACTCGGCGGACTGCTGCAATCCCGAACAGAGACCGTGAACTCTGGCCTGCCGGGGCTTTCTGATTTGCCTTACTTCGGCGCTTTCTTTCGCACGACACGTGAGTTGCAAAACGAGATTGAATTGCTAATAACCGTCACACCACATTTTGCTGGTCCCATGGACGCGCACGAAATTCCTTTAGGTAGTCCAGGTACCCATTCGACGAGCCCCACCGATCGCGAGTTGTACTGGAAGGGCTACATCGAGACACCGGCTGTTCAAGGTGTAAATTGCCAGCCGGATTTCGGGTCCGCAGGGATGATAAACAACGAATACAGCGGGGCGACGATGCCTGTCGGAATGAATTCTGGACAGTCGGTGAATGGCTACAGCGGTTCGCCGACCTCTTCGCCGACGCCCAATCCTGCGGCCATGAGCATCGGTCCCAACGCTCCCAAGATGGCCAGCCCTACATCAGATGGAGTTCTCACCGTGCGTTAGCTACAGCGACGCTCGGCTTTAGAGACTCAGTGGCATCCAGATCAGAATTAGGCAATTGACAAATGAGCAATGTACTTCGATTAGCAATTGTTGACCCCAAAGACGAGAGTCGTGACCGTCTGAAAGCGCTGTTGCTCGGTATGGACATCGTCTGGCTGGAAGCCGAATGTTCTCGCTACGAATTTTTCCCTGATGTCATTGCCCAGTCAAAACCGGATGTTGGTGTGGTTAGTTTGGATGCTGATCCTGATAAGGCCATTGCATTACTGGACCGGTTACGCGGCGATGCACCCGACTGCGCCATGTTGGCGGTCAGCTCGAATAGCGATGGGCAGTTGATCCTGCGGGCTATGCGGGCTGGAGCCAAGGAATTCCTCACACTGCCGGTCAGCCTCGATGAGTTGATGAGTGCGCTGGGTCGCATTGCTGAGGCTAAATACGGTGGAAATGACGGGCGTGGACGTGCTTCCAAGATTATTGCCGTTGCCGGGTCCTCCGGGGGAGTGGGTTGCACCAGCCTGGCAGTCAATTTAGGTTGTGTTTTGGCGGCCCGCCCAGAGAACTCTGTAGCCCTAGTCGACTTGGATCTTGCCATCGGTGATGCCGACGTCTTCTTGGATACGATTCCGGACTACAGCTTGTTGGACGTGACACAGAATATCTCTCGACTCGATTTCCAGCTTCTCAAGCGTTCCTTGACGAAACATAGCTCCGGTTTGTATTTGTTGCCCAGACCGGTGAGCCTACACGACGTCAATTCGATCACTCCTGAAACGTTGCGACGTGTCTTTGGGTTGTTAAAAGCCACCTTTACGCACATCGTCATCGACGTCTCCAAGGGGTTTAACGCGACCGATCTAACAGCTTTTGAGATCGCCAACGACGTGCTAATGGTCGTGCAACTTGACCTACCATGCTTACGCAACCTGGTACGCTTGCTAATCTCGTTTGATGAGATCGAAGGACTACGCGAAAAACTGAAAATTGTGGTCAATCGTGTTGGTTTGGAGAGCGGCCAAATTAAACTCAAGCGGGCGACGGAAACTATCGGACGGGAAATCTTTTACCAGATTCCGAACGACTACCGCACGATGATCGAAGTTCGCAATAATGGGGTGCCACTGCTCGAACAGGCTCCGAAAGCACCCATCTCGATTGCCATGCAAGGCTTGGCTGACCTGCTAGTCGGCAACAGCGACGCGAACAAAGAGGCAGCCGCGGAGGAAGTTGCTACGACTGGTTCAAGTTCCTGGCTTAACTTTTGGCCGAAGCAAGCCAAAGTCAAGTCGCGATAGCCAGCAATTGCGAGTACTGAATCGCCGCGAAAATTTAAAAATCTGCAGCGGATCGGGTCATCCCAGTCGTACCGCATTGTCGAAGAGTAACCAGGGCGGAGTGATCGCGCGCGCTTTGCGTGACTAGGATCCTCCTCAATGGGCTGTTCACAACCTCGCGCTGCGGTCGTTCTTTTGCTGGTCCTCGCTGCAGTCGCGACCGTAGACGAAACGGCCTTCGCGCAGACCGCCGAGCGGTCGCCAAAGACAAATTCCAGCGCCCATACTGTGTCCCGGCCAGCGCGGGCTGCTTCATTAGGGAAATCGTCCGCAAGCAGCAATCGTGCCAGTCGTTTACCGGTTACTACCGCCAGTGCCAACGCTCGACTGAATACCCAGCTGGCACCCACTGCCGTGCAAGGCATGACGATCGCAGACGCTGCGGAATGGGTGCCGAGTGACCAAAGCGTCGATTTCGAAGTGAGTTCCGCTCAGGGGAACTGCTGCGACGCCTATGGTGGTGAGGTCTATGGCTGCCATCCAGCTGGATATCTATTCGATTGGACCCGCGCCGACTTGTGGGTCGGTACCGTTGGATTCGTGGTGCCAGGAAATTTTATCACGACCGGGAGTAACTCCGGGGGTGCAGTCGAGGGGTCATTTGGCTTTCAAGAAGGAGTCAATTTCGGTTCCAGAATGCCCAGTCTGCTAAGCGGACAGATGGGGGCACAGCTTGGGTTGCGTTGCGTGCAAGCTCAATTGGACGGTTCAGCGGCTGGATCCGACCGCCGCCAACAATTGTTTGCTACCGGTGGTCTATTCCGACGCGTCGATTATGGAGTTCAGGCAGGGCTGGCAGTCGACTATCTGCATGATGACTGGGTTTACCAAGCTGACCTGGTGCAACTGCGTGGCGAAGTTAGCTACTTGCTAACCCCTTGCCATGATTTGGGTTTTCGTTTCTCGGACAGTCAGCAAACGGAAGCCATCTCGGCGAGGTTAGCGGGGAATAATACGTCGAACAATCTGCAGCTGACCGCCCTCAACACCTACCGCTTCTTCTATCGCTACAGCTACGGAGATTGTGGTCGCGGCCAAGCGGAACTCCAGGCGGGTTGGACGGAAGATTCGGGAACCGTCTTGGGAATCGGCCTGAAAACGCCCTTGCAGAACCAACTGGGGTTAGTGACTTCTGCCACGTACCTGATTCCATCGCAACAGGTGTCGCCTGATTTCGCTGCGGAAGGCTGGAACATAAGCCTGGGGGTGGTCTGGACTCCCGGGCGTGGTTTTGGCGAGAGCCGCGATTACTACCGGCCACTCTTTGATGTGGCGGACAACGGGAGCCTGATTACTCGAAGTGCTCCTAATTAGCTCGCCACAATGTCCAGCCTGCCACGATGCATGGAGCTTATTCTTCTTCGCCGCTGGTAGAGGGCGATCGTGGTGGCAAGTAACATTCAGTGGGTGCACCCGGGTTGATCAACAGGCCGCAATCTTCGGGTAAGCCATCGAGGAGCGTATTGCCGTCTAACATAATGGCTGGGTAATTTTCTATCTCGGGCAAATCCTCTTCGACGTCAAGCAAAAACTCCGAGGCTAATTTCTCTTGGGTGAAGGCCACGACGGCTGATTCCTCATCGACCTCGACGAGCACAACATTGAAGCTTCCATCATCGTTTTCGTCGACGTGACCGGTTTCGGGGTCGAATTGCTGCAGAACCAAAAAGTCGTGCCGACGGATAATCTGATCGACTTCGGCCTCCTCACCCTCTTCAACCGCCAACGCCAGAGCTTCGCCAACTACATCGTCTGTTGCCTCATCACCCGAGTCGTCAATGTCCATCAAAATGACCTTTCAGAGATTTCCCACCGCGTTGATTACTCAATGAAACGCCAGCGTAATAGGTTGGGCTCCGACGTACCCCAGCTCATGTATTGGGCGTGGATCAACGAGCCACATTCATACCTTGCTCGGTGAAGCTTTGCTAGTGGTGCGGTGGCCGCTGACTAGGGCAGCGCCTGTGGCGTCGCTTGGGCAACAGTTTTACTTCTGCGCCGGCTTGCGCACTACCAACAGGGCAGAAGAGGGCGCGTCATCGTCAGCATCCATGGATGCTGAGGACGGGGCGCTGCGGCGCTCATCGCTCGAAATGAGCTTGGTAGTAGTGGAGAATTGAGCGACATCCTCTAAGCTGGCACCCGCCGTGGAGATGAGAACCAGCGGTCGGGCAGTCTGGCTAAAATCAGCGTTTCCAATCGCTTCGCTCAGGTTTCGAACTAAGTCCTGTCCCGGGAGATCAAAGGCAATATCCAGCGATGTCGAGGGGAAATCGTTCGTTTTCTGCCAGATCTCTACCATGGCCTTGTCCAAAGCACGGGCGCCGGCACTGACCAAAATCAACGCCACATCCTCTCGTAACTCCTCGGCGGGATCGGGTCTAACGATGGATCGCGTTTTGGCCAAGCTGGTTGTAACTCGTGCATCAGCGAGTATGGGGTCAGACCAACGAATCCCCGCGTTTTCTAAAATGCTTCCCAACACATTTGAGTCCCACGCTTGTTGTGTTATCCTCAAGTCATAAATGAACAGCATTTGGGTAGAGGCCCTCTCGAGGGGCGCATTGCGTACTGGCAAACCGTTTCGGGGCGCGTCCCCCATATCGGCCGCATTAACGCCTGTCGTGGTCGGCTGGCTGGCCGCCAGGTTAGACGGGAATGGAGACTCAATCGCGGGCAAACCAACATCGCTGTTGGTGACCGCTACGTCTGCTGATTGATTCTCTTGTGTCTCGGACGACGCCACTACTTGGCCTTTTCCGGGCCCTAGCTCTCCGGGCCCTAGCTCTCCGGGACCTGGTGTCGCCATCTGCTTGGCCGCTAGCGTCACCAGCACAATCGAGGCAGCCAATGCGGCCAGCCTGCCCGCCAGCTTGCGAGGAGACTTCCAGGATGCGACGCGATTGACCCGAGTCGCCTGCATTGGAGCCAACACGAAGTGGTCAGCCGGCAACTCTTCGGCCATTGCCTGGCGCCGCGCCGCCATGATCACGCGTTGCGAGAAATCGGGACCCAGGCGACGTTGGGGGATCGCTTGTAACTCCGCCCGTGTCCGCTCCAGCCCAGCTAATTGCACGCGAAGCGAAGGTTCTGACTCCAGCAATCCGTTCAGTTGATCACGTTCGTCTGCATTCAACTCCCCGTCCAGGAAGCCGCTGAGAAGTTCATCGTTGTGTTGACCAGCGGACATGAAATCACTCCAAGGCATCTTCTGCGAATCTCAGAAAATCTTCTGCCAATTTCAGAACAACCGCCTTGTAAACCAAATCAAACCAAAAAAACAAAAGCGAATCTACACCACACTTTCGGGGTGTGTTCGGTCAAGTGGCATTGTGTTAACCACTGGCATTCCGATGGTATCGGAGGCTAGTTAGTTCCCGATACCCCGACTTGGAATCCAAATTTATAAAAAATTTTGGTTTTTCTGAGGACATCCAACCCACTAGTGGGTATCGGAAACGTCCTCTATTGACTCATTGTGAGACACCTGGGCTCGCCGCGACTCAATAAAACCGGTTAGTATCAGATGCGCAGCTAGCCGGTCGAGCTGTTTTTTCTTTTGCTGGGAAGTGAGGGAGGTTTCACGCAGTAGGTGCCTGGCCTCGGCTGTCGTAAAACGCTCGTCGAACAGCGAAAACGGCAGGTCGGTGACTGATTCTAACCATTCTGCGAACCGTCGAACTTCCGTCGATTTTTGGCTTTCTTTCCCATCGCAATGGATGGGCAGGCCCAAGACCCAACCTTGAATATTTTCGCGCTCGGCCAACTTCACAAAGTACTCAGCGTCGAGCTTGTCGTTGCGTCGCTGGTAGGTATCTAGCGGGGTGATCCAGCGTTGACTTGGATCACAAATAGCGACACCCACTCGGACAGAGCCGTAGTCGATACCAGCAAGTCGCCCTTCATCAGGCAGGGAACTGAAACCTTCTTCAATCATCAATCGTTCTCAGAAATTCGAACTTTGCGTCTTCGAGCCCAAAATAGATCCGCAGCTTGCTCACCGGACCCGCAGCTTGAATTAGGGGAAGTTCATCATTATACGAGCTTTGCTAAGCTTGGCTGGGAAGATTAGACTGGGAAGCGAAATCCTCCCCCAACATCCCACCGAATTTTTCAAGACATCGCCATGCAAATCAAGTTGGAATCACTTACACGCATCTGCAGTCGCATCCCCATCCAACAGTGGTTGCTGGGCGTTGGCTGTGTGCTGCTCCTTACCCAAATCAGTCCAGCTCAGACCACTGAAGCCGCCAACTGGTTTCAGTTTCGTGGCCCCCTTGGCAATGGTACGGCGCCCGGACAGCAGCCGCCGACCACCTGGAGTGTGGGTGAGAATGTCCGCTGGAAAACCGCCATCCACGGACGTGGCTGGAGTTCGCCGGTGGTGCTAGGAAATGAAGTCTGGCTGACGACCGCCACGCTCGACGGCAAGCAGCAATTTGCCGTTTGCGTGGACCTGGAAACTGGTCAGATCAAACATGACAAGCTGATCTTTGAAAACGTAGAAGTTCAAAAAGACCATCACGAAACCAATACGTACGCGTCGCCGACACCCATTCTCGATGATAAATACGTGTTTGTTCACTTTGGCAGCTACGGTACCGCTTGCCTGCGGCGTGACACTTGTGAAGTTGTTTGGCAGCGGCGGGATCTTCCCTGTAACCATTTTCGCGGCCCGGGTAGCTCTCCTGTTTTCTATAAGAACCTACTGATCTTCCATCAGGACGGTTTCGATTTTCAGTACGTCGTGGCGCTGGATCGAGCCACGGGCGAGACGGTTTGGAAGGCAGATCGCGAGATCGATTATGGGACAGACAATGGGGATGTCTTCAAGGCCTTTTGCACCCCCATCATCATTGATGTGGCCGGTCAGAAGCAATTGATTAGTCCTGCCAGTAAAGCTTGCCTGGCACTCGATCCCGATACTGGCAAAGAGATTTGGCGCGTTCGTTATCAAGAATTTTCGGCCACCGCCCGGCCTCTATTTGACGGCAGTCGGCTATACATCAACACGGGCTTCGGCAAAGCACAGATGTACTGTGTCAAAGCGGATGGACACGGGGATATCACCGATAGCGATAAAATCGTTTGGACTCAGCGAAAAGGGATTGGCTCTAAGCCCAGTCAGATCCTCGTGGGGGGGCGCCTGTTCGGTGTCACAGACGATGGCATTGTTGCTCGAATCTCAACCGAAAATGGAGAAATCGTCTGGCAGGATCGTTTAGGCGGAAAATTCAGTGCGTCACTGGTGGCTACGGACGCATATCTATATGCGTTTGATCACGAAGGGAAAGGCTATGTGTACACGTTGGCTGATGAACCGCAACAAGTCTCCGTCAACCAATTGCCCGATGGTTGCAACGCTTCACCAGCCATCGTCCAGAACTCGCTGATTGTTCGGACCACGACCCATCTTTACCGCATCGGCAAATAAGGTTTGAAAGAAAGTATGACACAAGCGACATTGGATGACGCTCTCCTGCTGGTGGCCTCGAAATTCAAAGGGATGAAGGACAAGGCTGGCCAGCCCTACATCCTCCATTGTTTGCGTGTCATGCTTGGCGTCTCGGACCCCGCCGCTCGCATCGTGGCCCTCATGCACGATTTGGTTGAAGACACGGATGTCACCGCCGAGCTATTGGGGACTTTGGGGTATGCGCAAGAAATTGTACGTGCTGTTGAGCTAATAACCCACGCGCAGGGGATCAGCTACGCCGAATACATTGTCCGACTGAAACCCAACGAGTTGGCTCGGCAGGCCAAGCTGGCGGACCTTCGCGATAACTATTCCCTTGATCGGGTCGCTTATCGCGAAGATCATCGGGAGCAGGATGCCAGTCGCGTCCAGCGTTATGTGCTCAGCTACATGTTTCTTACAGACAAGATCGATGAAGTCAGCTATCGCCGACAAATGCAATTGGAAATATAGTCTCGTGTGGAAATCAACTAAGCAGTCCGATACGGTCGCCCGCGAACAGCCGCGCGAGCAACCTGCTGGACCAGCGGCGACTGGTTTCGCTGAAGGGCTCGATCCAGTGGATGCTACCTACGCTGCGCAGGTTGTTGCCCGCATTCTTGAGGGGGCCATTTCCGCTCGGGCGACTGACGTCCATTTCGAAGCCCGAAACGGACAAACGCACTTACGCTGGCGCGTGGATGGAACATTGATTGACTGCGGTACAGTTCCCCAAGGACAACACACGTCGATCATCAACCGGCTCAAAGCCCTGGCCCGGTTAATCACCTATCGCACAGACATTCCGCAAGAGGGACGACTCGTACTAGCCGAACATCAGCTCGAAGCTCGTGTGGGGACGCTTCCGACATTGCATGGTGAGCGCGCTGTCCTGCGTCTCGTAACGGGGCGGACGAAGCTGCTGAGCATGGAGCAACTGGGACTGGAACCGGAAATGTTGCTACAGTTGCAGCGCTCGCTCGACGCTAGTTCAGGGGTGATCCTCATCAGCGGGCCGGCCGGTTCTGGAAAGACCACCACGGCCTATGCTTGCCTGCGGATGTGAGTCGAAAAGGATTGGCCGCCGCGCAGTCTGGTGACCCTCGAGGACCCAATCGAAATCGAACTTGCCGGTGTGGCTCAATCACAAATCAATCCCGCAGCCGGATACGATTGGGCCAGCGGTCTCAAAGCACTACTGAGACAGGATCCAGAGGTCATGTTGATCGGTGAGATTCGCGATGCAGCTACGGCCGCAGTAGTATTCGATGCCGCCCTTACCGGGCAACTGGTCATCACGACCATGCACGCACGCAGCGCGGCCGACGCTGTGCGGCGTTTGTTGGATATGCACGTTCCTCCCCATCATCTGGCCAGCGGATTGAATTTACTCTGGTGCCAACGTTTGCTGAGGAAAATGTGCGCCTGCCAACAGGCTGACCCGTCCACTGCCAAACGCGTTGACTGCCAAACTTGCGGAGGGTGCGGCTATCATGGACGATTACTGCTGACCGAATCGCTCCCCGCTATTGAAAAAGATTTAGCCCGAGCCATCTTGGCGGATGCCGATTCTAAGCAGCTAAACAGCATAGCTCAAGCGTCCGGAATGTGTTCGTTGTCAGCACAAGCGGCCAATGCCATCGCCGCCCAGCAGACCACCGCCGCCGAATTCAAGCGACATTTTACTCTATGACTTCTGCACCACTCCCCTTAACACAACAGCTGGCTGTTTGCCAACAGGTGGCACGGCTCGCGCGCGCTCGGCTCCCACTAACCGGGGAGTTGTCGAAATTTGCCCAGCACGCCGCTCCCGAAAATCGCAGCGCAGCCGCCGCGGTGGAAAGCGATTTACTTGCCGGCCAGTCCCTTTCCGAGGCACTTGTTAAAGACACCTCGCGCAATTCGCGCATCCTGGTCGCTTGCATCGAGGCTGGTCAGCAAAGTCGTCAGTTGGACAAGGCAATCGAGAGCTGGACCAACATGCATGTGGCCAATGCACATGCCGCCAGAGCGCTGCGGTCCGCACTCGCGTATCCGCTGTTGTTGATCACGATTACCCTGCTGTCACTCGGCTACGTCATTTGGACGCTCATTCCGGAATATCAGCAGACCTATGCGATGTTCAGTCACTCGCTACCAGCTTGGCTGACGCTACTGGTTTACGTCCGTGCGCACTTCGCTTGGCTGCTGATCACCTTGGTCGTGCTGTCATTCTTGCCGTTGATCATCTGGGTGATTCATCGTCGTCGGTTCGATTCCCTTGGCTTGCCTCGCGAACAATCTCGCCGCCTCCGCCTACGAGCGCTGGCTTCGGAATTGGCTGGCCTGATGATCGACGGCAACGTTCCGCTCGCACAGTTAGTGCCCTTGTGTGTGAGTGCCACAGGAGCGGTGGACTCGCAAATCGCAACCGCCTTCACGCAGCTTCAAAACCGCAGTCCGATCGAACCCCTGGCACGCGAGACTTTTTTGCTACTGACGACGCTTCACGCGGGTCTCATGCAGCCCGCCGAGGCCGCACAACACCTGAGTGCCTTGGCGCAGTTGCAACGGCACCAGGCGGACCAGGTTTCTGTGCGACAGGCACGCTGGTTGCCGATGCTGGTGGCCCTGGTGGTTGGACTGCTAACTATACTCACTTACGTATTTCTCATTTATTTGCCCTGGTTGCTGCTGCTTGAACAAATAGCGACTCCGCCAGCCCTAGATTTTACCTAGATGAATGATCCTTCGATGAATAGCGACGCGCCATCCACGACCACAGCAGTGCCGGGTTTAAACCGGTCGTTGTCGCGTACGCAACTGACTGCGGCTTTGATCCTTGTCACGCTCACTCCATTTTTAATGGTTGTTGGCTTGTGGTACTCGCTGCCGGATACACCTGAGCCCGTATTACCAGCGGAAGTGCGCATCGGTCCAGAAGCGTGGCCAAACAACAGCTCGCCCAACGCGCGGCTGGTGCAATGCATGATTCTGAAAAACCCTACCACGCAAGAGTGGCAGAACATTAACCTCGCAATTAACGAGCAGTTCTATTTCTTTCAGCCCGAGCCTCTGCAGGGTGGCCAGCAAATTCACATTCCGCTGAAATTTTTCCACACGAAGGGCAATCAGTTTTTTCCACCCGAAAAACAAAAAGTCAAGCTGATTACCGTCTACGCTCAAATTCCCGATGGCTCCCGCGCCATTCTTGAAGTTGACATGCAACAGCCCGTCACGACGCGCAAAGACTGAACTACGACGCACATCAAGTGTCCATTTTCTATTAGCCGCACGGCGTTAGACGCGGTTTTTAGCAAGCGGAAGCCACCAAGTTGCAGATGGTGGGATTTATCGAGCGATACTGGGGCGTCGTCTCAAGACAAGTTAACGCACTCTTTGCAGGTCGTTGGCTCGAGTATCGAGCTTGTATCGAGGTCGAAGACTCAGAGAGTGTCCATGGGATCAATGTCAATGACGTATTGCACGTCTTTGGGTGGCTTGATGTCGGCCACCGTGCGGACGAGAAGACGATTCAGAGGTTCAGGCTGATTGGTCATCAACATGGCGTGGAACCGATATTTGCCACGTAGTTTCGCCAACGGCGGTGGTGCGGGGCCAAGAATGCGGCAATCGATACCCTGCAATTGCCGATTGGCTTGCAACTTACCGACAAACGACTCGGCAAAGCCCTCGGTCTCTTGCAAATCGGGACCGCGCATTATCACGCGTGCTAAGCAACCAAAGGGTGGATAACCGAATTGCTCCCGCTTGGCCAACTCCTCGGTTGCAAAGCCCACAAAGTCGTGTTTCGAGGCGGCCATGATCGCCGGATGCTCAGGCGAAAACGTTTGTACAAGCACCTGGCCGGCACGCTCACCGCGTCCCGTGCGACCAGCCACTTGAGTGACCAATTGAAATGTCCGTTCCGAGGCGCGAAAGTCGGGGAAATGCAAGGCAGAGTCAGCATTGATGACCCCGACGAGCAAGACATTCGGAAAATCTAACCCCTTGGCGATCATTTGCGTCCCCAGCAAGATTTGCACCTTGCCGTCGCGGAACTCGTTCAGCATGCGCTCATGGCTACCCGGTTTCCGCATCGTGTCGCTATCCATCCGCCCCACTCGCGCTTGCGGGAATCGCTGTTGAACTTCGATCTCAAGCCTTTGGGTACCAAGTCCACTGAAACGAATGCCATCAAAACTGCATTGTGGGCAAACCGGCGGGGTGGGGATTTGGTAATCGCAATAGTGACAGACCGCTTTACCTCCATCGCGATGATGAGTGAGCGGTAGATCACAATCGGGGCAGGTCACTACGTACCCACATTGTGGGCATTGAATGGTCGTGGCAAAACCGCGGCGATTGAGCAGCAGGATGACTTGTCCCTTGTCTGACAAGGTCTCACTGATAGCCTGTTGCAGTTGCCGTGACAGAGACCCTCGGGCCGGTTCCTGCGAGTACTGACGCAGGTCGATGGTGGTTACCTGCGGCAGAGGTCGATTGTGGATACGTCGCGGCAGTGTCGCCAAGCGATATTGCCCCAGTTGCGCGCGTCGCCAACTCTCGAGCGACGGGGTGGCCGAGCCCAGTACTAGGGGAATCTTTTCAAGGAACGAACGATGCAAGGCCACGTCGCGGGCGTGGTAACGTGGCAACGTATCTTGCTTAAACGATTGTTCGTGTTCTTCGTCTAGCACGATCAAGCCCAGACGCGGTACGGGGGCGAAGATAGCGCTGCGCGGTCCTATCACCACCGGGACTGCACCGCTTGCGATCATCCGCCATTGATGGTGACGCTCGACCGGACTCATGTGACTGTGCAAGACCGCCACTTGACCGAAGCGTTGCAAGAAGCGTTGTCGCGTTTGTGGTGTCAGACTAATTTCGGGTACAAGCACAATGGCTTGACGGCCGTACGAGAGCACTTCGTGAATGGCTTGCATGTAGACTTCCGTCTTGCCACTACCGGTAATGCCATGCAGCAAAATCGTCTGTTGCTTGCCGGAGTTCAGTGCATCGAGGACGTGTGCGAGTGCCTGACGCTGATCGACGCTCAGCGCCAGCGGCGGACCAGCCCGCTGCGGCACACGCGATCCGAGGTCATCGAACACGCGTTCTTGGCGAGCATCAATGAAACCGGACGCGCGCAGCGAACTGATCGGAGCGGTGGAGCACTCCGCCAGCTTTTTAAGTTGGTCAATGGTGACTCCGCCACCGGCCAGGATAAGCTGACGCAGAACGGATTGCTGCTTCGGAGAAAGTGCGTTCAGCTTGACATCATCGTTGGCCGCAGCCGTGGGATAGAGCATGACGCGTTCGCGACTGCCCGCCGAAGACCGCACGCCGGCAGGAATGGCCGCTTCGAAAACTTGACCCAGCGGAGCGATATAATAGCGGCTCATCCACTGCAGCAACTCCATAATCTGGGGCGTGCACAGCGGTTCGAGGTCGAGCACTTCACTGATTGGTTTAAAGGCTGCAGGCGACTGGCGAATCGTTTCGATGCCAATCACATAGCCAAGCATTTCTCGATTGCCGCGGCCCAAGGGGACCTTAACACGCACTCCCATGCGGACCGATTCCAGCATGGTATCGGGGACGCGATAGTCGAGCGGTCCGTGCGGCGGCTCGGCAAAAACGATTTTGGCGATCCGGCACTCACCTTGCAGATCCAGCTCCCATGGTGGAATATCTTGGGGGAATAGTTCTGGTTGTTGGCTGGTCATAGACGGTTTGGCCGCAAACGACGGCACGGCAATCCACTAGGTAGTAATGATCTGGAGGAGGCCGCACGTGTTGAGTGATAACTTGTTGAGTGAGTATTTATATGTCGGATGAGCCGCTTCGTCAGCGTGTGGGGATTTTTGGTGGCACTTTTGATCCGATCCATCTGGGGCACTTAATGCTGGCCGAGCAGTTTCGTGAACAACTGCAACTCGCTGAGGTGCGGTTCATTCCCGCCGCCAAGGCGCCACATAAGCAGGATCAGTCAGCGGCAGATGCCAAGCATCGGGTGGAAATGATCCGCCTAGCCATTGGCGGTAATTCGAATTTTGCGATCGACGAGCGGGAGCTGAAAAGGGGTGGGACCTCGTACACCGTCGACACGTTGCGCGAGCTCAAGATCGAGTTACCTACGGCGGACCTCTTTTTCCTCATGGGAGCCGATTCGTTGGCAGAGCTGCACACATGGCGCGAGCCGCAAACCATCTGCCAACTGGCCTTTGTAGCCATCATTGCCCGCGGGGGCCAGCCGCCCCCAGACTTGCAACAGCTCGCACGTTTCCAACCCGCTGATCAAATTGAGTCGCTCGCGAATCATTTACTGCAGATGCCGCAAGTAGAAATTAGTAGCACCGATATTCGCCGCCGCGCGGTCAGCGGGCAAAGCATTCGTTACATGGTGCCGGCCGCCGTCGAGACCTACATCCGGCACAACACGGTCTACTCATGAAAATCGGCCTGTTGGAGTGGATCTGCGGAGGCGGTTTGTGCCACGTTGAGGCCGCCAGTATTGGCGATTCACTGCGGACGGAGGGCTGGGGCATGTTGTCGACCGTGGCCAACGACCTCACGGCCAGTGGACACGATGTCAGCTTGGCCATCGATCAGCGTTTGGTGAGCGCAGTTCAAATTGCCAACCTGCGAGCGGGTTGTCGCGTTATTCCTGCGGCGGAGCAGCATGAATCGTTACCGATTGCCTGGTGGGAGATAGCCAGTTCGACCGACGCCACGCTCATCATTGCACCTGAACTCGATGGCGCACTCGAAACCGCGATTGGAAAACTTAAGCCGATCTCGAAGTTGTTGTGCAATTGCGCGGGAGAGTTTCTCGCCAATAGTTGCGATAAGTGGCGGACAGCAAAATGCTTCGCGCGAGCGGACATCCCGCATCCCGCCACACAGTTACTCAGCCAAGTAACACCTGCATGGCTGTTACAGTGCCAGAGTGCGACGCGTCATTGGATAATCAAACCTCGCGACGGCGCTGGCTGTGAGGGAATCCGAGTACTTGATCAGTCGGACGTATTGACTTGGCAGGACCAACTGCCAGATTCATGTGCGGC
>JBBQRC010000025.1:0-15549 GCA_038215215.1 Pirellulales bacterium | reverse complement strand
GTCCCTTCTACTTCAGAATAGACTTCCGCTTTGGGCCAGAAATCGATGACACGTGTCGACTGTTGTGGACTTTCAATTTCGACCAAGTATTCACTGATCGTCCCCGTAAACTTAGGAGACAAGAAAGTGGATATCGGGATGCGGAGACGCACGAGTTTTCCACCCGTCGTGGGCGCATTGACCACCGCAGGGTTTACCAGTTCCGCCACGACCATCGCGGGTGCATCAAAACCCACCACCGCCAGCTCATTGGCACGCACGTTTGGCAGCCACGGACCAAATGAGAACCCCACCATCGCAATCAAAAAACTCACGCGGTTATCTAAAATATTCGACGACACGATATTCATCGACACAGCCCCCCGGGAAATGGCTTCTTCGTCAGCGGCATGCGTGACCAAGAAACGGAACAAGTAAACCAACTGGTTCTCTTGCCATCCCTGCTGTAGACTCGCCCGCAAAGACCGCCTGCGATCGTTGCGTTATGCCATCCTCCGGTCGTCTAATGATTCCTGTCCGACCTTCAACGCAGTGCTAGTGTTGTTCTTGCTCAGTGTTTTTCTTGAGCAGTGTTGTTCTTAAATACTGCGAAATGATAGCATTGGGCGGCTCTAATCTTCCTGACTGTGATACAGCTATTGCTTGAGCCAAGTTCATGTTAGCGCGTGCCAGTTGCGAGTCAAGTGTCGGCTGTCGCCGCGCTGCGCTTGTTGCGGCCACCCGCGCCCCATCGCGCTGGTTACAGTCTATGCGGGTATTTTTCTTTGCGAATGAAGGGGAAAAGAGCTAGGATGAGAGACCCCCTACCCTCCCCTGCTCAGGTCTGCCCAGTGATGCTTACCAGCCCTACACCCATTTCGCGCCGTCACCTGCTGCATTCGAGCGGAGGCGGTTTGGCCACGGCGGCACTTGCGTGCATGCTGCAAACCGCGATTCCACGAGCCCTTGCAGCAGAAAGTAAAACGACTCGCCAACAGCCCCATTTTGAACCGCGAGTTAAACGTGTTATCTGGCTGTTTATGCATGGTGGCCCAAGCCATATAGATCTGTTCGATCCCAAACCCGATTTGATCAAACTGGCTGGCAAGCCGCTCCCGGACAGTTTTGGCGAAGTCATAACGCGACGCAAAGTTGCGTCCAATCCTTTGTTGCCGCCGCTAAGGCCCTTTCGAGCTCGGGGCCAAGCGGGATTGCAAATAAGCGATTTTCTGCCAAACATAGCTACCTGCGCAGACGACCTGTGTGTCATTCGCAGCCTGCATGGCGACAGCGTCAACCACCCGCAGTCGGTCTATCAAATGAACACAGGTAGCGTGCTGATGGGGCGCCCGAGCGTGGGGAGTTGGGTCGCTTATGGCCTGGGTAATGAAAATGAGAATCTCCCGACCTTCGTGGTATTGCCCGATCCCGCCGGTGGATTAAAAGGTGGCCCGCCCGCCTGGGGAAATGGCTTTTTGCCAGCCAGTTATCAGGGGGTAACCATGCGCTCAGGCACACCTCCCATTTTGCACTTGCAAACACCCGCGGAGTTGTCGCAGTTGGACGAACGACGGACCCTCGATCTGATTCAGCGGCTCAATCGCGAACACTTGAGCGCACGCGATCACGACGATGAACTGGTCGCCAGAGTAAACGCCTACCAGCTGGCCTTCCGCATGCAATCCGCTGCACCCGAGCTGGTTGAGCTCAACCGCGAGTCGGCGGAAACTCGCAGACTGTATGGCCTCGAGCAAGCTCAGACACGCGAATTTGGAACGCGTTGCCTCCTGGCACGACGAATGATCGAACGCGGCGTCCGCTTTGTTCAGGTTTATTCGGGCGATACCAACGGCTGGGATGCGCACAGCGATGTCGATAAGAATCACACTGCCATGTGTGCGGCTACGGACTGGCCCGTGGCGGGGTTGCTCCGCGATTTGAAGCAGCGTGGCCTGTGGGATGACACGCTGGTGATTTGGGGTGGCGAATTCGGCAGGATGCCAATGAGCGAATCCGGAACGGGACGCGACCACAACCCTTGGGGTTATTCCGTTTGGTTGGCCGGCGGTGGAGTGAAAGGAGGGATGGCCTACGGAGCGACAGATGCCGTTGGCCTTAGGGCCGTCGAGCAACCGGTCCACATTCGTAACTTGCACGCGACGCTGCTGCATTTGCTTGGCATCGATCCCAAGGCGTTATCTTTTTTTCACAATGGTCTCGACGAACGACTTATCGGCCCGACGGACGACGTCGAAATTGTGCGTGAGATTTTAGCATGAAGCCGCCCACGCTCACGCGCATCGACTATCCCGCCATGGTATTGGCGAAGTCACTGGCCGTGCCAATTCGAGCCGTGGGTTGGTTGTGTTTGTGGCTTGTCTGTTTTCATTGCGGAGGACAACGTACGAATGCTGAGGAACCCAACCTCGCTGAGCCAAAAAAGTCAGCGGTTGCGGGTGCGGAGATCGAGCTGCGTGTTTTTGAAGAGCAGCCATTGACGGCCAGCGATCGCGAACATTGGTCCTTTTTGCCCATCTCGCGTCCGCTCCTGCCCGATGTACAAGCCAGCGATTGGTGCCAGACGGCCATCGATCGCTTCATTGTGGCCAAGTTGGAAGATCGTCAGCTTGCCCCGGCATCGCTGGCGTCTCGCGGCGTGTGGCTGCGGCGGCTGAAGCTTGACCTACTCGGATTACCACCCACGCTAGAAGAGATCGCCGCGTTTGAAGCGGAGCATGAGCCTGACGCGGACAGTCGGCTGGTGGATCGCTGGCTGGCCTCGCCCCGCTTCGGAGAACGGTGGGCACAACACTGGCTCGATCTCGCTCGTTTTGCCGAGACGGATGGCTTTGAACATGATAAAGTTCGCGAGAATGCGTGGGAATATCGGGACTGGGTGATCACAGCGCTGAATGCAGACATGCCTTACGATGAATTCATCCGCCAGCAGTTAACCGGGGATCTCGCCGAGGGTGCGACTGATTCAATCGCCACGATGTTCTGCTTGGCGAGTGCCGATATGCCGGACATCAACAATCAAGAACTGCGACGCTACGACCGTCTGAACGAGCTGACGGCCTCGATTGGCTCAGTGCTATTGGGCTTGCAAATACACTGTGCTCAATGCCATGACCATAAGTACGATCCGATCAGCCAAGCTGACTTTTATCGGCTGCGAGCGATCTTTAATGAGGCCATGCCCGAGTTGAGACGCGATCAACCATTCAATGTATTTGCTGGGGATAAACCTGGGGAGTCTGCCCGGTTTTATTTCCGTGGTGAACTGAACCAACCGGGACCGACGGTTGTGCCCGCAGTTCCCCGCATCGCCGTGGCGCCTGCCTCCGCCGCGCCGCCATTCGAAAGTCAGCCTCGCGTCGTCTTTGCGAAGTGGCTGTTCGATTCCAATAATCCGCTGACTGCCCGCATCATTGTCAATCGCTTATGGCAACATCATTTTGGGCAAAGTCTGCTGGACAATCCTAGCGACGTAGGGGTGATTGCAGGTGGGCCGTCACACGCGGAACTGCTCGATTGGCTGGCCAGTGAAATGCAGCGCCAGAGTTGGAGCATGAAAGAACTGCACCGCCAAATCGTACTCTCCGCAGTCTATCGTCAAACCAGTATGCAGAGGGATGGTGACGAAGATTTGAGTTCGCGATGGCAGCAAGATCGTGATGGCCGCTTGTACAGTCGCTTTCCCCGCCATCGCTTGGACGGCGAAACCATTCGTGATTGTATGTTGGCAGTTTCCGGCCTGTTGAACACCCAAGCCGGTGGTCCAGGCATCATGCCACCGTTGCCAGAGTCAATGACCGGAACGCTACTTCGAGGTCAGTGGAAAAGTGAGGCCGATCCGGCCGCGCAAATGCGTCGCAGCATTTTCGTTTTCGCGCGGCGAAACTTACGTTATCCATTGTTTGAGGTCTTTGATCGACCCGACGCCGGCGCCAGTTGTCCACAGCGAGATCGTTCGACAACGGCCATCCAGTCGCTGCAGATGCTCAACAGCGAGCTTTCACTGCAGTGCGCCGCAGGCTTGCATCGACGCTGGCGGGCGGCTAACTCTGGATCGTCGGCAGAGGACGTGGAACGCTTGTTCCAGTTAGCCCTCGGCCGCGTCCCAACTTCCACGGAATCGTCCGCCTTGAGTGCGTTTTTGGCAGCGGGAACGTCGGAAATGGAGCTGGCGGCGTGCTTGACACTGCTGAACACCAGCGAATTCGTCTACGCCGACTAAAAATTGGCTTCTGAATTTCAACAGAATTTGTTGTGAAAAAGGCCTGGCCGCATTGACACAATCCGCTCGCTTTGCCAAGATCTGTTCATGAGACTGATTCTCAATACCAACAGCCATTCGCGGTTGGTAGGCAAATATGCTCGCAAGTGCGAGCGAGTCTCAGTTCTCAAAGGTGCTTTAGGGCTATTAGGTAACGTTTCCTTAAGGGTTAGCGAATGTTCAAATTAAGACATACTCGTGGATTTACGCTCGTCGAACTCCTGGTGGTGATTGCCATCATCGGCATTCTGGTGGGACTGCTACTGCCCGCCGTACAGGCAGCCCGCGAAGCGGCGCGTCGCATGAGCTGCACGAACAACCTCAAGCAAATGGGGTTGGCATTGCACAATTACCATGACACCTTCGGCAGGCTCCCGCCGGCTGGCATCTACGCCAAAAACGTTTCGAGCAGTTCGTGGTCGGTGCAAGCCAGGTTGCTACCACAACTCGAGCAGGCCAACTTGCAGAACTTGATCGACTGGAATGTGGCCTACTCCTTGCAGGGGAACGTCAGCCGCATGCGCGTGCCGACTTACCTCTGTCCTAGCGAACCCAAAGATACCTCTCGGCTTGACCCCACACCGACCGACCCAAACTTTACTCATTATCCGCTCAATTATGCGGCCAACGTGGGGGAGTGGTTCATCTTCAGTCCGCAGACTGGTACCGGCGGTTCTGGGTTATTCGTGATCAATGGTCGCACTAACTTGGCGAGTGTCACGGACGGGACATCGAACACGCTCGCTTTTTCCGAAGTGAAGGCTTGGACCCCCTATGTCCGCGACGGCGGAAATCCAAGCGCACCCAACGTACCTCCACCTGTCCAGCCCGGCGACGTGGGCAGTTTTGGTGGCAGTTTTAAAGCCGACTCGGGACACACTGAATGGGTCGATGGCCACGTTCATCAAACCTGTTTCACCACCACTTTTGCCCCCAATACCCTTGTTCCGTTTGTCAGCGGTGCCAAGACGTACAGCATCGATTTCACTTCGTCTCGTGAGGGGAAGTCGGCGACGGCCATCACCTATGCCGCCGTCACGTCGCGCAGCCAGCATATCGGTGGCGTTAACGTCTGCTTGACCGATGGATCGGTGCGCTTCCTCTCGCAGACTGTCGAACTGGCAACTTGGCGCGCGTTGGGCACGCGCGGTGGTGGTGAAGTCATCGGTGCGATCGACTGATCAGCTAGCTCTGCACGGCGTTGAGTGCCGCCTCCAGCACCCGCTGGCGGCGCACTTTGCGGACTAGCGCGCGGACACCGCCATAACGAACGATTTCCCCCCCGAGCGGCGCGGCTCCTATGCGTTCAATCATCCAGCCGCTGAGATTATGAGCCTTGGAATCAGCGCCCAGGTCAATGCCAGTCGCCTCTCGTAACCTGGGCAGAGAAGCACCCCCGCCAACAACCCAGCCGTTGCCCGAGCGGATGATATGCAGGGGCAGCAGATCGTATTCATCTTGGATATCACCAATTAACTCTTCGATAATGTCTTCGAGCGTGATCATCCCCATGACTTTCCCCGCCGCGTCGCGCACCAGGGCGATGTGAGTATGCTCTCGCAGCACGTTTTCCATCGCCGTCGAGATCGGCAAGCTGCCGCGTAAATTCGGTAGCTGTCTCAAGATTCCGCGAAGCGAAGGCTCCTGTGGGCTAAGTTTCAAAGTCGAAACAATATCTTTGAAGGTCACGTAACCGATGATCGATTGCGGATCACCTTTGACTTCTGCCACAGGAAAACGTGTGTGCATATCCAGGTGAGCGGCGATCAGACATTCGGCCATAGTGTCATTGATGCTCAACATGCCAATGTACTCAGCCGGGATGATGATTTCGCTCAATGTTCGACTAGCCAGCCGCGCAGCGCCGAGGATGATGTTTTCCTCGCGGGCGCCGATTAATCGCGAAGTCCGCGCCAAGCTCACGATCGCGCGCAGTTCTTGCAATTCAGCCGCTTCTGATCTGGCGTCGGGGTGTGGCCTGGGCTTCCACAGTTTTTCACTGAGGTCCATCAGCCCCGAAGCCGATGTTTCCAATACCCATACGACTGGCCAGACACTGAGGGCAAACCATTTCATCAGCGGCGACAGCGTGAGACATACCCACTCTTTATTGCGGAGCGCAAACAGCTTGGGCACCAGTTCTCCGAGCACGATCGTGACGGCGGTTAGCGGCAAGACAACCAGGGCGACTGCCAGCACATCTGCCGTCGCATTGCCCATCCCTAAACTTCGGAAATACGGGGCGATATCCTCGGTAGCGCTGGCGCCTCCTGTCGCTCCGGCAATGAGACCCACCAAGGTAATTCCGAGCTGAACCACCGCCAGGCTCTTTTCAATTCCATCTTTCATCACCAAGGCCGACGCCGCCCCCTGGCGATTGTTATTGGCCAAAACTTTTAGCCGAGCCGCTGTAACTGACGCCAGCGCAATTTCGTAGGCCGCAAAAACTGCGTTAACGAAGACCATCACCACGACGACGACAAGCTCAATAAATCCCATTTTCACCTTCAGTTGATTGACAACACTCCACCCGCAAGCGTGCATTGTACCAACTCATGTCGAGGCGATTGAGTTCTGATTCCAAGAGCAATCTTCAGAGATTTTTGAGTTGGAGCAGCCCGTCGGACCACTCCTGAAACAGTTTTCGGCGTTCGGCGGTCGAATTGAGAACGCGGATTTCCATGCGGTTGTACCGCTCATCTTGCCGCAACAAGCCGAAGTAGGTGCGCGGCTGTGGCTCTTCCTGCGAGCCCAAATTAACGGAAGCGTCGAAATAAAACACCTGTAGCCAACCAGGGCGTTTAACCGCCACCAGCCGGACGCCAGACAGTTTTGCCGAACTTCCTTTTAACCCCAGACGCGTCAGGGCGTCACGGATCGCACGCTCTGTCTCGCGGTCACCAACCCAGCTATTCCACCATTCTTGCAATCGTGTAAACATGCTGCCCTGCCAACTTGAGTGTCCTTTGATTATCGACGTTAAACATTCGGTCGACAACCGAATTCTAGGGCAATGAAAAGAGCTCTCCCCTGCAAGGCCAGCCACTACCCCCTCCCGCGTTGTTCTGAAACGGTGCAGGTAAACGGCTTGTTGACGAAGGCTGAGTCATACTGGTCGGTCAGCTTGGCTAGGCTGTAGAACATCCCGGATGTATTGCTCAACAATCGCCGCTAAGGGCTGAGGTTGGGGCAGGCCGAGTGCCTGAGCGCGACTGCCGTCGATGGCAATAGGCCAGCCGTCGACGATTCCTTGGATGCGTGAATCAAACGCGTCGACGATGCGACCAAGTTTCAATCCGTGCAACGGTGCGACTGCATTCAAAACCTGTTCAGCCAAGGTTGGGGTAACTTGATGGGCGGGCAGGCCAACCGCCCGATCGCGGCCCAGACGCTCTGCGGGCAACTCGTGCAGGTAGATCAATGAATCGATGACCGTTTGGTATCCTGTCATAGGATGCCGCTGATTGCGCTGGACCGGTAGTAAACAATCTTCGCCGCTTAGTGGCTCACGAAACATGCCGCTCGCCCAACTCGAGGCTGCGGCATTGGGTTTGCCCGGGCGAATGATGACCGTTGGCAAGCGCACAGAGCGACCATCAAAAAAACCTTTCCGTGAATAGTCATTGACTAGTAACTCGCAGATGGCCTTCGTCATTCCATAAGTTGTCCCAGGAATCAGTTTTGATTGATCGGAGAACTGGTCGGGGATCACATCGCCACCAAAGCAGGCGATGCTGCTAGCGAAGACAACGCGAGGTCGACCGGAAGCGGCTCGCGCGGCTTCAAAGATGTTCCGACCACCATCTAGATTGATCTTGAGGGCATCGTCAAAGCGCTCTTCACACTCGCCACTTACCATCGAAGCCAGGTGGAAGATCGACACCTCTGCTGCGCTGCCCACTGCGTGAAAAACGGCTTCCCGGTCGCTGATATCGCAGGCGGTTTGCTTCACTTTGTCAGCCACAGCGTGACCAGCGCTCGATTCGCGAAAGAATCGGTCGAGCAGCAGCACTTGCTCGATTGCTTGCGGCTGGCCAGAGGGTCCCGTTAACGCCCCGCGCGTCACCAGTTGTTGGGCCAGTAACGTACCCAGAAATCCACCACCACCAGTAATGACGACGCGCATGGGTATAGGCTCGATTTTGCGAGAGGTAAAGTTGTTTCTATTCTCAAGGTAACCGGAATGCATCAGCCGCGTCACCCGCGCAAGCCTCCTGTTTACCGAGCCGCCGCGCCGCACGCTGGATGAGCGTTGCCAAGGGGAGAATTGCGAGTGCGGCGAGCGGTTTTTGCGATTGCCCCGAAGTATAACAAACATCAATCTTGCGACGCCTGAGTTTGGCTATACTTAGACATCGTTTCAAAACAAGTTACCGCAATCGTTACCACGCCCCCGCCCTCCTCAGGAATAGCGGGGGAAAGGACAGTGTGAGAAGAAATCAAAACCGTAACTTATTTTGGGACGATACCTTAGTTCCAGTTACGCAGTTTTTTGGACTGCTGCGACTTGTCGCAGCTTTCATTTTCAAGCGTGTGCAGCACCGGTGTGTGAATTTTGTGACCCCCAGCGGTCGCGACCCAAAGCGAAAATAGCCAAGCGATTCTGGACGTTGAGGGAAAGCCAAAGCGGTGATGAATCACCGCACTCCAAAAATTGCGAAACTGGAACTTAGACGCACGTTTACAACATTGTCTCCGATTATGAATTGGCACTATGAGCGGATCGTTGGCAGGTCAGCGGATTGGATTCGTCGGTTTGGGAAATATGGGCGCACCCATGGCACGGCATCTTCATCACGCAGGTGCTGAGATGTTCGTGTGGAATCGTAGCCCAGCACCCGGAATGGCGGCCGAGGCGTTGGGGATGACCCGCGTGTCTACGCTACTTGAACTGGCGCGTGCTGTCGGGCCTAGCGTGATTTGTGTGAATCTCACAACCACTGAAGTTGTCGAAGCGACTGTCTTTGGCGCCGGTGGTTTGCACGAGGCGATGGACGCGGCGGCGATCATCATCGATTTTGGCACGACCAGCGTACCGGCGACGAAAAAGTTTTCCGAGCGCGTGACTTGGGTCGACGCGCCGGTTTCGGGTGGACAAGTGGGGGCCGAAGCTGCCACACTGTCGGTGATGGTCGGAGGAAGCCAAGAGGCGGTCGAACGGGTTTGGCCGATTTTGAACACAGTGGGACGCCGGGTCACCCATCTTGGTTCTGCTGGAGCGGGACAAGTCACCAAGTTGGCCAATCAGTTGATTGTGGCTCAAACGATTGACGCGGTAGCGCAAGCGCTCCGGTTGGCCGAACTGTCAGGCGTCGATCCCGCAGCGGCTCGCGCGGCGATGTTGGGCGGTTTCGCCGACAGTCGTATTCTCGATTTACATGGCGATCGCATGGTTCGGCGCGATTTCGTGGCCGGAGGTCGCGCCGAGTGGCAACTCAAAGATGTGCGATTGATCGCCGAACAGGCCGCCACCGTCGGCTTGCATTCCCCCACGCTCGATAATTCGCTCCGCCGCTGGGAAGAGCTGGTAGAAGCACGTGGCAATGGTGATCTCGACCATAGCGGCTTGTTTACCCTTTACGAATAATCACCCTCAAAGTTGTCGTCTGAATCTAATGAACCTTGAATCCCGGCAACACGCTCGCATTTTTCCGTTGTACCTCGCCCCCATCGATTGGTATTTCTTGTGTGATGATGGGACAGACTATCCCATGGTGTTTTATGTGGAGCTTGAATTCTCCGGAAAACTGCAGCGAGCGCACCTGGATCGGGCACTTGAGGAAGCGCTCAAGCGCCACCCCCTGCTCTACTCCATAGTGCAACCTGCCAAGCAAAATTTGCCGTGTTGGGTGCTATCACCCGATCAAATGCCTGTGCTCGACTGGGCCGGTCAGGGTGTACCGCTGTCGCTGAACGACGGCGCGTACCTCGACATTCGGAAGACGCCGGGACTGCGAATTTGGGCTCGCGAGGGCGAGGGGCAGACGCGTCTGACGCTGCAGTTTCACCACGCCGCCTGTGATGGTACGGGCGCCTATCGATTCGTAGGGGACTTGCTCGCTTGCTACATGAGCCGGCTACCGTCCTGTGCTGGTCAAGTGGAGTTGGGGGTGTTTGATCTGGCGCAGCTAAAGGTGCGACCAACCAAATTACGCAGCCTGCAAGCCAACGACCGCTTTCTGCAAAAGGTCTTTTTGTCCTACCGGGAAGCTTGGCGGACATTTGGAAATCGCCTCGCCGTGCTCAAACAAGCTCCAGGAATTCCGGGTGCGCAAGAGTTGCCAGGTATCCTTACTCAGGATTACTCTGCCGAACAGCTCGCAGAGCTGCGACAGGCCGCGACGTCCCAAGGCGCGACGTTCAACGATTTGTTGGTTTGCAAAATGTTTCAAACGGCGGTGCAGTGGAATGAACGCGCTCAGAGTAAACGAAAAATCCGCCTTCTCGTCCCTTCGGATATGCGCGATGGAGCGGATTTTGAACTCCCCGCTTGCAATATGACCGCTTACACCTTCATCAATCGGACTCGCAAAGAAATTCGGGACGAACAGCGACTCCTAAATTTGATTCGCGATGATACCTTAGCCATCAAACATGGTACGCGGCAAAAGGATTTTATGGACGGACTGACTTCCGCCATGGCGACGCCAGCCGTCCTGCCGTTTCTGTTGCGACGGAATGTCTGTTTGGCGACTGCAGTGGTCTCCAACGCAGGTGATCCCTCCCGCAGATTTACCTGCCGGTTGCCAAAGAAGCTTGGGAAGGTCAGTTGCGACGAATTCACGCTCGAAAGGATTACCGGTGTGCCGCCCCTGCGGCGCATGACTCGATGTACGCTGTCGAGCAGCATTTACGGGCGAAAGTTGACTTTTTCGATGCGCTGCGACCCACTGACGTTTTCTCGTGATGACAGTTCGAGGCTCCTGCAAATGTTTGGCAAACAATTGCTAAGCAAAGTCACGGGCAACAATCCTTAGCTTCCTCTCACCCCCCCCGAGTTCACCATGAAATTCATTCCGACGGCAAGTCTCATCTTGTTCGCAACCCTGATCATGACGACTTGGTCAGACAGGCTGATTGCGGCTGATCCACCGAACATCGTCTTTTTTTTTACAGATGATCAAACCACCAGCACGCTCGGATGTTACGGTAACCAAGTCATCCAGACACCCACCATCGATGCTTTAGCACAACGGGGCATGCGCTTCGAAAATGCCTTCGTCAGCCACTCGATTTGCTGGGTCAGTCGCACGACGATTTTGACTGGTTTGACCGGTCGTGGCTACGGCACCCCCTCCAATCCAGAAGAGGCCCGGCCCGATGCGGTTGAAACACTGTACTCTGACATGCTGAGATCGCATGGCTATCGAACAGGCTTCTATGGCAAGTGGCATGCCACGATGCCTAAAGGGTATCGTCCCCAAGACCACTTTGACGAGTTCGAAGCCATCGGGCGCAATCCCTATTACAAAGTGCAAGCCGACGGCAGCTTGAGACACGAAACGGACTTGATCGTGGATCGGGGGATTGAATTCATGAAAGCCCAACCCAAGGGAAAACCCTTTGCGCTCAACATGTGGTTTAACGCCTGTCATGCCGAAGATGGTGATCGCCGCCCGGGAATTGGGCATTTCCCTTGGCCTCAAGGGGTCGATGGCCTGTACGACGATGTGGACATCGCTCCACCGCTGCTGAATGATCCTGCCATCTTCGATCAATTGCCCGAATTTCTACGCACGACGATCAATCGCGAACGCTATTTTTGGCGTTGGAATACACCTGAGAAATATCAGCTCAACATCCGCGCCTACTATCGCATGGTCAGCGGCATCGATCGTGGCATCCAACGTTTCTTGGACGCCTTACAAGCAGCGGGTCTGGCTGAGAACACGATCATTGTTTATTCGGCTGACAATGGTTATTACATGGGCAACCGCGGACTGGCCGGCAAGTGGTCACATTATGAGGAATCGCTGAGCGTGCCACTGATCGTCTATGACCCAAGAGTGCCGGCGGCCCAACGTGGCCAAGTGACCGATGCGTTGGCTTTGAACCTGGACTTACCCGCCACCTTTCTCGATTGGGCCGGTGTCGACGTGCCCAGTCGTTATCAAGGACATAGCCTCAAGCCAGTCGTGGACGCTGGCAAACCGGCTGATTGGCGCACCGAAACTTTCCACGAACACTTTGCCGTTCGCAATCGCATTCCGGCTTTTGAAGGTGTCCGTAACGAGCGGTTCAAGTACGTGCGTTACATCGATCAGGGGAATTACGAATTCCTGCATGACTTGAAAGCGGATCCACGCGAACTGGTCAACTTGGCCAGTGTCCCTGAGTACTCCGCCATCCTGAGTGAGTTGCGGCAACGCACTACGGAACAAGTCGATGCACTCGGCGGGCCGCTCGAGCCGCTCGTAGGTGAATTCAAAACCTCCACCGAGCCTTATCCCGAGGCCTCGGCTGCGGTCGGTACCCAGCCCGACCAAGATGGATTTGTGAACACCTTTAATGGTAAAACGCTGGCCGGCTGGGTCGGAGATCCACAATATTGGTCGGTTGAAGATGGGGCTATAACCGGTGTGACTGATGGTTCGCTAAAGACCAACCGTTTCCTCACGTGGGAATACTCGACCATTCGCAATTTCGATTTGCAGGTCAAAGTCAAAGTGACGACCGGTGGCAACAGCGGCTTGCAGTATCGCGGCCAATCGCGGCCCGATATCGGCTTGGACATCGTGTCAGGATATCAGTGTGATGTAGTGGCCAATACACCCGAGTACAACGGGATGTTATATGAAGAACGAGGACGTCGGATCCTCTCGCATACCGGCGAACAAGTCATTGTTGATGCGCAAGGGCAACCTTGGATCGTGGGACACATGCCCGTTAAAGATTTCGCGGCCAACGAATGGCACGATTATCGAGTGTTGGTAACAGGCAATCATCATCAACATTGGATCGACGGACATCCCACTGCCAACTTGATTGACCTGGATGAACGCGGGCGATCATTGGAAGGTGTCCTCGCCGTGCAGGTCCATGTTGGTCCCGCCATGAAGATCCAGTACAAAGACTTCAAAATCAAACATTTGCCTGACAGCAGGCCGCTGGAAACGGCCGCCGACCATCCTATTCCGGTTGGCTCTCTGGGCGTTCGACCGCAAGGGAAATTGCCCGCCGATTGGCAGCCGCCGGCGTACCCAGGTTCTTGAGTTTGGGATCTGTCGCAGCCCACCAGTCTGCCTCACAGACTGAGAAAAATATTTGTTTGCCATCTTAAAACAAGGAGATTCACCATGCAGCGATCCCCGATGAACGCCAATTTGAACTGGCGCGTGAACATCCTACCAGTCGTGTTACTGGTTTGCTGGATACTCGGTACGGCGAGCGCGTCGATCACGCTGGCTGATGAGCGGCGACCCAATATTGTTTTTATGTTCACCGACGACCAGCCCCAGAATTGCCTTGGGGCGATGGGCAATGCTGCCATTCAAACGCCCAACATGGATCGTTTGGCGCGTCAAGGAACGCTCTTCACCAACGCCTTTGTAACGACTGCAATATGCTGTAGCAATCGCGCCTGCATCTTGACCGGCCAACACATGAATCGTCATGGAATTGAAGACTTTAACCAGCCGCTGAGGGCTGCCGCGTTCGATCAAACCTATCCGGTCTTGTTAAGACAGGCGGGGTATCGCACCGGCTTCCTGGGGAAATATGCCATTGGCAGTCCGACCGGTACACAGAAGGACCTCGCCTTGCCGGCCGATAAATTCGATCTGTGGTACGGGTTCCCTCAAAGCATCAATTTTCGTCAAGAAATCGATGGTCAGCCGCACTATTTGACGGAGGTCATGACAGCTAAGGCAATTGAATTCTTGCAGGCCGCCAAGCCGGATCAGCCATTCTGTTTGACCATTGCCTTTAAAGAGCCACACGGACCGTTTAACTACTTTGACCCCGCCGTCCCTAACGATTACGAAAACGTCAATTTGCCGCGTTCACCCACTTTTACTTTGCAAGATTTTGATGCGCAACCTGATTTCATTCAAACGTCCCTGGGGGCCGACGCGAGCCGAGCACGACTGAAGGACAATGAAAAGTATCAGCAAGAATTGCGAACCTTCTATCGCACCATCACCCGAGCTGATATGGCCGTCGGGGCCATCCTCGATGAACTCGCTCGCTTGCACTTGGACGACAACACCATCGTCATTTTTTCATCGGATCACGGCAGCTTGCTGGGAGATCATGGCTTGTCCGGCAAGTGGTTGATGTATGAAAACTCGATTCGAGTACCCTTGATCGTTTATGACCCGCGGCTGAAATCTGGGCAGCGCAGGGCGAGCGCGGAGGAAATGGTGCTGAGTATCGATTTGGCACCCACCATGCTGGCGTTGGCTGGAGTTAAGCCGCCACCTTCGATGCAGGGTGTTAGCTTGGTATCCAACCTGTCGCAGCAGCCCGTTGCGTGGCGCAACCATTATTATTACCAGCACACTTATCAAACCAATCCACCGCGGTCACCCATTCCGCGATCAGAGGGCATTCGAACTACGCAGTGGAAGTACATTCGCTACCCGGACACCACGCCGCTCTACGAACAACTGTTTGATCTTCAAGCCGACCCACTCGAGCGCAGTAACGTAGTTGCAGCCGCAGCCAACACGGAGTTACTCGCCCAGCTTCGGCAAATGTGCGACCAGGATTCGAGTGCTCGATAAAGTGCTCGCAACGCACTACCGCTTGTCCTTTGTCCCTCTTGGATTTTGGGATTCACTTGTTTTGTGTGGCACTGGCTCGCCAGTGGGTATTGAGTCTTAGCAGCTTGCCCTTCGATTAGCCATTTGTTCGAATTAGTAAGGGAGATTCCTGCGTATATCGACATGCTTGCCGTCATGAAAAAATGCACTCGTGAACGTGCAAGCTGGCAACGAAGAACCACACGGTCGATCCCTAATAATGAGCTATCACCAAGCACTCAGCTTTCAGCAGGTCGCGCAACTACGGCGAGGTCGTCTTGGGTCGGCCTGGAGGGATGGGGAGAAGTCGCGGGGCAGCGTCCGCATCGGGCACAACTTGACTCACGAAAATATTGCCTATGGCGGCTTCCCAGTCGTTGTCGAGCAACAGATCAAAACCTGGGTTCTGCTCTTTGACCTGACACGAGCAGGGTCCACAGATAAACGCCGAAGCGGTGCGAATCGTGTCTGCTGCGATCCCTGGTCCAACCAAGGCATACAAGACGATGCCACGCCCAAAGACAGGGAAGGCGAGCGGTTCGTTGGTGT
>JBBQRC010000024.1:0-15584 GCA_038215215.1 Pirellulales bacterium | reverse complement strand
CGTGTGGACAGATTTTCGGCAGATCCTCGCAGACGCTGGCTCCTCGCGCAAGCTAGAGCCCATCATGAAGTGGGACTTCTACGCGTCGGTCACGTCGGACGATCATGTGCTGACCATCCAAACTGCCGATCAAGCGCTGTGGGAAAACCTACTTCTGAGCGTGGGGGTCCGCACCCCTGGCAGCTAGGACTTGACCACCCAAATGTTGCGGTAGACGACTGGATTACCGTGTCCTTGAAGGTACAGGCCGTCTGGGGTCGATCCTTCAGGATGACGACCCGGTGTGCCCGATTTAAGCTCCAAATCTTGGTGAATGACGACTCCATTGTGTTTGATGGTCGCCCGTGCGTTTTGGACTTTTTGGCCACTTTCAGTGTATTTGGCAGCCTTGAATTCAATGTCGTAGGTCTGCCAACTTAGCGGTGGATAACACATGTTCACAAGCGGCTTGGCGATTTGATAAATGCCGCCACATTCATTGTTCTCACCCGACAGACCGAAGGAATCGAGCACCTGCAATTCGTAGCGACTTTGCAAATAGACGCCGCTATTCCCACGCGCCTGCCCACGGGCCAAAGGTTTAAACGGGGTGCGAAATTCGATGTGCAGAAAGTGGTCCCCAAATTTCTCGTGTGTCGCACAATCTGACTCCAAAAGCTTGCCTTCGGTCATCTTTCCGTTTTCGAAGCCGTCTGCATTCGTGCCGTTAAAAAGCACCACAGCCCCGGTTGGTGGTTGCTTACCCTGGGTAGTGCTTTCGCGTTGGACGCGTTTCAGTGTCCCTAATTTCTCCCCATCACCCGAGATCACTTGCAATTGCCCTGCGGCAATTTCCAACTGATATTCATCACCTTTAAACTTGGCCACTTGACCGTCGAGAACCCCTTCGGTTTCTTTCTTTTCGGCCCCAGTTTGGTAACCGTCACCAGGGAGTCCACCGGGGAACCCGACACAGCGGAACTTGCCTTCGCCCAACGCAATCACTTGCGCGCCCCAATTTTCATCCGCCACAACCCCCACGTATTCACCTTGGACTTTGAAATCGATGCCTGCCGAGGCGGCATCCGTGAAAGTTGGACTGTCGTCAGCCGCGAGGCAAATATTGAAGCAAGCGACAATTAGGAACAAACGAGTAAAAAGTGCGCAAACCGGTGCGGAGCAATTCATGAGGCAGTCTTTCTGGGAGAGGTTGATTGCCCGTCGTGAAAGGGTCGGACGAAGGGCTGGGAAGTATTCTATACTGCCAGAGTGCCAGCTCCAACGGAGCCCATTTTTTGAACGGCTTGCTAACTCACCCCACGGCGGTGGACGCAAGCCAATTCCCGCGCCTTGATTTACACTGATTAGGCTTACCTTGACACGCAACTCAACTGTACAGAGCGATTCAGCCGCCACGGGAATTAGTATTCAAGGAGTGAGCGTCAGCTACGCCGATCATGTCGTACTAGATCAACTTTCACTGAATGTGAAACCAGGAGAGATCGTCGCTTTGCTCGGGGCTTCGGGGTGCGGCAAGAGCACGTTACTGCGGGCCATCGCGAAGCTGATTTCCATTCAAGCCGGTCACATCGAATTCTCCAAGCCCATTGAGAGGGCCGGCGAGCTCGCGTTTGTTTTTCAAGACGCAACACTCTTACCGTGGCGAACGGTTGAGGAAAACGTTCGCTTACCGACGGAATTGGGGCGTGGGGGACGCCCATCGGATAAGGCAGCCATTCGCCGAGCCTTGTCCGCAGTCGGCTTGCATGAGCAGGATTTGCGGAAGTTTCCACGCGAACTCTCGGGGGGAATGCGGATGCGGACTTCGATTGCCCGCGCCCTGCTGACGGAACCGTCCATCCTGTTGCTAGACGAACCATTCGCCGCGCTCGACGATATCTTGAGAACTCGGTTAAACGAGTTGTTATTGGAGTTGTGGGAGCAACGCCGAAGGACAATCCTTTTTGTGACACACAACATCGCTGAAGCGGTCTATCTGAGCCATCGAATTGCTGTGTTCGGGATGGGTCAAATCGCGGACGTCGTGGATAACCCGCTCGCTTGGCCGCGTCGTGCCGAACAACGCGCAGAGTCTGACTTTGCAGAATTTTATGGTCGAATCAGTCGCATCCTGCATGACGCACACGGGGATCGCGCAGATGGTTAACTGACCTCAGCACGACGCCCCACGCAATTTCCGCCAGCCATGCCCACAGCGCCGACGCATTTGTAGCGAAAAAATAAAAAACCCCGCTGTTCGACGGAAACCGAACAGCGGGGCCGGAACAGAGAAGAGGCCAGAGTAACATCCCCCAGAGAGGAATCGTTACCTTGCGGTTCATCTTAGCAACTTTATGCGCCCTGTCCACAAAATTTACGCCTGCAATCACATAGCGCTGAGTCTGCAGTTTTCAAAGTTTCCCGAGAGAGTCTTCTTCAGCCGCGACGACTGTGCGGAAATGTTCTACGACTGCCGGGGTCGCCACCAGCGCAAGATTCTCAGCGAGCACGATACTCTCTAGCTGCTGCAATAAGCGACGAAACTTCACTTCACTCAGTTCGGCATCCAACGCTCGCTCGCGCGCCCTCTCACGATCCTGTTGACCTTGGATGAACTCGGCAAAGCCAGGCAACTGCTGCAACTCGTTCGCGAAAGCCGCTTGGTTCTCCTCAGCCAACAAATCAGAGCCGGCCCATTGCGATGGGTTTTCCAGCTCTGGCCATTTCTCGACGATCTCGGCCATCAGTCGACGGCGTGAACTGGATCCTCTGCCCCGACGATAACCCGCACGTCGTGCCTCGCGTACCACCTGTTGCTGCCTTGTGTAACGCTCCGTCAACTCTGCAATGGTACTAGAAACGGGGATTTGCAGCTTCTCAGCCAAACCCACCACAATCCGAGTTTCATCGGGTCGGCCACGAGCCGCAACCTCGTAAATTGTCCCTGTCATCTGGGTCAGATTAGGCGGCGACAAGACAGGGTCAGCAGCCGTTGTTGTTTGATCTTCATCGCTCTCTTCCGTCTTGACTAACACATGTGCCAGTTCATAACCCGGAATTCGACTGAAACGTCGCAGGAATACGTCGCTTGTACGCAAAGGGATATCAATCGTATCGCTGGCCACCACCGCATGGGCGTGAGCTTCCGCGAGGGATATACGGCCATCGCCATTCGAGTCGATCCCACTCGCAGGCTTACCGCTGCGTGAGCGTCCCAGAAAGGCGCCCCAAAAATAGCTACTGTACTCCTCATCGTTTTCCACATCGGGGCGACAGCCGGCCGCCGGTAAGTCGGTCTGTTGGGCAAAGAAGCCGCAACGCGTGTTGGTAGCAAATCCTTGTTCTGGATCACCGCCTTGAAATAGCGTATTGGCAAAGCCTCCGCAATAACATTGCGCCATAACAGAAACAACGGTGACGCCACGCGGTAATTCATCGAGCCAACTGGAGAAGGTGGTCATGCTCAGCGGTTTGTTGCCCCAGCAGGTAATCGACGTATTATCGCGATCGTCCGCACGAGCTGAACCACCATGGGCGGTGACGTAGACGATTAGCCGATCACCGGCTTTTAATTGGCCGCGGATAGACTCCAGCCCAGAGCGAATTTCCGAGCTGCGAATACCACCACTAATGCTTGGCACCTGATGATTGCGGTAGAACAAATCGTTGTTGTCGAGTCGAAAAATGCTGGCCAATTGCTGTAAAACAGTCGGCGCATCAGACGGTTTCAACTGCTGAACTTGCAGGTCTTTCTGCGTGTCAAATCCATCCGCAAAATAGATACTATGCGGACGATCGGCAAGTTGGCGTTCGACGAGCACTTGCTGAAAAAACAGCACATTGGCTTCCAGAGAAGCCTGATTTCCTGACGGAGCGTAGCCTCCACCGATCGTCAGGAAATAGTCCTTGGCCAGACCAGCGTTGTCCTGTGCAGGTCCGAGCCATGTAAGGCATAAAACAGCACCAGCGATGAATCGTCGCATTGAACCCGCCTTGTAAAACTTCGTTCAGGACTGAGCCTAGAACACCAGTTATGCTACACAGATGGGCAAGTTGTCAAATCATGGGCTATCGCTGGCTGCGGATTCCTCAGCCATTTGGTCGTATTTGGCGTTGTACTTTCGATAAAGCTGCTGGTGGCGGTTGTCTAAGTCCACTTTTCGTCCCTGAATAAACGCAAATTCGACCTGCGTTTCGGTTTCCAAAATATCACCGTCAGCCACAAAAAACGTGGCATCGCGCTCGACCGCAACGGAACCAACACGATCGGCAACTCCTAGAATTTCAGCTGGATAAAGAGTAATCGATTTCAGGGCTTCTTCTTGATCCAAACCAAAGGCGGCGGCAGTGGCTGCGTGATACGGCAGGTTGCGGACACCGCTGGCGCCGAAACGCCCACCGGCGGAAATACAAAACTGGACCCCCGCAGCCTTCAAGCGTTGCGGCACGGTGTAAGCATCATCGTAGGGTTCATCGCGCCCAGAAGGGGTCCGATAGACGCCGCTAACGATGACCGGCACACCTGCCTGTTTCAATAGTTCAGCACAGTGTGGCGCCTGATAACCACCATGGATGATCAGTTTCAATTTGCGTTGACGGGCAAAGGCCACTGCAGCTTCGATGTTCGCCACACTGGTAGCATCGACGATCATGGACAGCGAACCGTCCAACACTTTGGTAAGGGCTTCTAAGCGCAGGTCAATTGGCAACCGCTCTTCCTGAGCGCGGCTGGCAGCATAACGTGCTGCCTGATCCAAAATCGTTTCGAGTTCTTTGATTTGTCGACTATCGCGAGGCCAGCGGATGTGCATCCCCGTGTCGGCTTCGAGTGCCATATCTTCCCAGGTCCATCCGTCGAGCATCATCAGCGACGATCGACCCGCCAGGGTGCCACCGGAAGGTGCACTCAAGGCTAACAAGACTCCGTTGGCGCGATTGACTGGAATCAACTCACTATCGGGATTGAAAGCAACAACCGAACGCACATTGGGATTCATGTTCCCGGTCTCGCGCGAATCGATCGTGGCACGCACTGAGTTGATCTCTACCAAGCCGATATCGGTGTAGGCATCGATCAGCGATGGATACAGATGCTTTCCCTGCGCCTCAATAATCTCCGCCCCCTCAGGGATGTCGCCGCTCTTGGCGACCAGGGTAAATTTCCCCCCATCAAAGACCACGAGGCCATTTTCAATGGCTTTTCCGGTCAGCGTATGGATGACCGCTCCCTGGATGGCAATCGGTTTTTTCTGCGGCGCGCCGGGAATCTGATCCGAGGCGTATAGTCGACCCGTAATCAAAGTAATTAACACCACCATCACGCACACTCGTATTTTCATAGCAAACTTATCCTTGCTTAAGCGTCTTGTATTCGTAAAGTGCGACGCATTGAATCGCGCCACAGGAATCAGCAATGAAGCTGCTGCGATTATTTCCGTGAGGTGCAGAATTCGTCGTAGCGTAGCCACCACGTCGACGGATCTTTCGAGTCTTGAGACTGTTCCGACATTTTCTCTCCGGAATCGAGTGCTCGCTGGACCAGTCTTCGATGCAAGTCCGCATCCGTTTTACGACGCTCCAAATCTTCTTGGCGATCGAAGTACTTGCGACCGTCGATCCAAGTTTGCATACAGACCGACAAAGTTGATAACGGCGGGCCGCTCCAGATGGCTAAATCGGCCTGCTTGCCAGGCTCCAACGAGCCAACGTAACCGTCGATTCGCAGTTGCTTGGCAGGATTGAGCGTCACAAACTTAAGCGCTTCGGTGGGTGTCACGCCACCGTACTTGACTGCCTTGGCGGCTTCATGATTTAAGTGCCGCGCCAGCTCTCCATCATCCGAATTGAAGGAGACGATCACGCCAGCCCGATGCATGATCGCACCGTTGAATGGAATCGCATCCATGACTTCCATCTTGTAGGCCCACCAATCGGAAAAGGTCGAGCCGGTGGCACCGTGTCGCGCCATCGCATCCGCTACTTTGTAACCTTCAAGAATATGTTGCAGCGATCCGACCGTAACACCGTAAGCCTCCATGGTGCGCAGAAAGGCGAGTATTTCATCTTGTCGATAGCTGTGGCAATGAACCCAACGCGTCCCTTCGAGGATCTCCGCGATCGCGTCCAATTCTAGATCACGGCGCGGCGGCAACCCGGCTGGACTGCTGGCGTAGAGAAGTTGTTTTTTGCGGTACAGCTTGGCCGCTTCGAAGCGATCCTGAATGATCTGTTCAACACCCATGCGCGAAAGTGGGTAGCGAGAGCTGACCGACTCTTCGGACGATGATCGCTTGACGTTTTCCCCCAGCGCGAACTTGATGCCCGCCGGAGCTTGCGTCATTTTTAGCCCCTCGTCAGTCGCCCCCCAGCGGAGCTTGATCACCTGATTCTGGCCACCGATTGGGTTAGCAGAACCGTGCAATATGTTGGCGGCGGTAACGCCACCCGCTAACTGGCGATAGATCGTGATGTCTGTCGGATCGATGAAGTCACCAATGCGAACCTCGGAAGTGACAGCCTGCGAACCTTCATTGATGCCGCCGTCTGTGGCCATGTGCGAGTGGCAATCGATAATGCCGGGTGAAACGTGTTTCCCCTTACCATCGATGATCACCGCGCCCTCGGGAGCTTCGAGCTCTTTACCAACTGCCTCAATGATACCCGCATGCAGCAGCAGGTCGCCCGATTCGATCATCCCAGCTTCTGCGCAGGTCCAGAGCGTGGCACCGCGAATCAACACCCACTCAGCCTGTTTGGGCGCTACGCTTAGGCCGTAAGCTCCGAGCGGGAAATTAACTTCGCAGGCGAGTTCCTCCGACTTCGGCTCCTCCTTTTTGTTGTCTTTGTTTTTGTCGCCGGCGCTTTTGTCGCCTGCGGAGTCCGATTTATCACTTGCCTCCGCAGTTTTGTCTGCAGCGAACAGATTGGCAGTCAACTCAGTGGTTGTGCCATCCGGCCACTGGATGCTGCCGGTAAACTGTTTGACTATTTGCTGTTCGGTCACCACCGCCGTGAAGTAGGCTACACCTTTCAGGGAGTCCTTTAAATCCGACGCTTTGAAGTTACCAGTGATGCGATAGCCATTAAACTCCAGTTGTTTCAGTTCTGTCTTGGCAGGCGATTTTGGCTTCGCTTTATCTTCCCCAGCGGCTGCGTTTTTTGACTCGGCAGCTTTGGGCAGTTCGTCTTTGCTCGTACTCTGCTCGGTAGGACTCGCTTGAGTGGACTCCTCCTTCGGCTTGTCTTTACCGGCGTCTTGAAGCTTCTCTGTGTCAACTGGCTTCGCTGTGTCGTCTGGCTTAGCAGTGGCGTCTGGCTTAGCTGTGTCATCTGGCTTAGCAGTATCGTCTGGCTTAGCAGTATCGTCTGGCTTGGCAGTATCGTCTGGCTTGGTCGCGGGCTGCTCGGATTTTTCGGCCGGCTTCGCCTCAAACGCACCTGCCAAACCCAACTCTGCTTTCAGTTTTTTTGTTGAACCGGAGAACTTTAGTTCGAGCTCGGGAACCACTGAAGTATTAGCCAGAGCGAGTTTCCAGGTGCCTCGCAAATCGGTTTCCATGCCTGCGGTCCAGGCATCGCGATTCCCCGCGACCCAGGTTTCCTCGATCTTTGTTGCCTCTTTAAATAGCGGACCATCGGTCACCAGCAGATTCGCTAGCTTGCCGATTTCCAACGTTCCCGCTAAGTGGTCAATCTCCAGCAGTTTGGCGGGCCGCAACGTTAATGCATCCAGCGCAGTCCGCTCACTCAAGCCGCGACGGATGGCTTTTTTAATATTTGGCAGGAACTCCGCGGGAGACCCAAGTGTGTCGGTCGTCAGCACAAAATCGACCCCTGCTTTTTCCAAGCGCGCCGCATTTTCGGGCGCCAAGTACCAGTGCATCAGCGACTGCAGAGAGGTGTCAAGAGCGGCCGTTGCAGTGCTCACATCGGGTGGTTTGGGGAAATCAACCGGCAGTATGAGAGTTCGGCGCAAGGCGGCAATCGCTTCGAGTTGGCGGTACTCGCGCCCCGATCCTCGTAGGACCAGCTTGAGCGAGAATTCTCGAGCCACGCGATCGGCACGCAAAGCATACAAGTCATTGGGCGCGTCGATCAGAGCGATCTGTCGGCCGCGCACCACGGGCTCGAGTGCCGTTAACGCAGCGTTGGCTTCCGGAGCTTGAATGGCGGAATTCGTTTCGAAAGCCTGTTGCGCTTGCATGTACCAATTGGCATCCAGCAGCGTTTGACGGACCAATGCGACGGCGCCCATGGGGCTGACCGGATACCCGTCCCGCGAACGTCGCTCGGGGAGCAAGCGGATATGTTGGAAGGCCGATCCCCGCAGCAGCGTTTCATTCAGTGGTTTGGACGAGGTCGTGATGACACAACTATGCCCTTTGATGATCCCGCTATCGGGAGCAGCCAGCACTACGCCAATCCCAGCTTTGCGTAACGCCTCGAGCTTGCCAGCGTCCGGTTTCAGCTGCTGACTTAGCAGGCGCTGCGGTTGGATGGTGGAATTCCAGTTGGCCGTCGAACTGGCATCGGCCGTGCTTGGAAATTCAACCAGCGAGTCGATGAAGGCTGGATAAAGGTGCTTACCTTTACAGTCGATGACCTCAGCATCCGGCGGCACCGCCAAGTCGACGCCCACTGCGGCGATCTTCCCCTCGCGAATTAGCAGATCTGCGTCGGCTAGCGTGCGGTCGGGACTGACAACGATCGTCGCATCGGTCAGCAGTACAGCCGTCGGGGGCTGGAACCGCACGCCGACATCCGGTGCGGTCCCTTGTGCCCAGACGGCTTGGCTATCGCCGATGAGCATCAACAGCCCCACGAGTGTAGCACAACCACGCAGTCCAACGATCTGCGCGCCCGGCATAAGATGTCGCCGATTCGAGTAAATCGCTAAGCGAACCAAAGCCATAATATCCCCTTCGAATAAATTCACGGACGCCTCTTGAATTAATAGCCTAGTTGAGATGTCTAGCATTCGCACGCGAGTGAGTGCTCATTGCCAGGAAAATCCGAGCGGAAAACGTCGGGAAAGCGTTGGCGAAGTAGCCGCACCCTCAGCGGTGTGGTTGGACCGAGGCTTTGACGCCTGTCGGCGAGTGCGTCGCTCTCAAGCGGTCCGGCTAGCACGTTCGAAGGCGCGGACTGAGATGGTGGTGTAGGCCTGATTTGCGGACGTGATGGCTAACGGCGAATAGGACGCCCAAAAGTGAGGTATTGGGGCTTTCGATGGCGCTGGCGGGCGAGATCACTGCCACCGTCGAGGCTAATGGGCCAACCGAATTGACGCGTTAACGCGAGATACCGTAGTCACTCGTTGCAAATTGCCACTTGACGGCTTGATATCCACCTGAAAAGCCTAGAGAATGCGAGGCGATCGTCGAGCGCGTCAGGCGGCCCAGCTCGTGCCATCAAATTGCGAAGCCAAGTTTACTTCCATCGACTTGTGCCAAATTCGATTCACGTATAAGACGCTCCACTCCAGCGGGTGCGTTTCTGTTAATTCGTCTGACAAAGTTTTGCTCTATGTCCGCAAATCATACGTTCTTCGGTTACGACTCGGAAGGCTTTCACGACGAGCTGTTCGATGCGGAGGGGCGGCCGCGTGACGGCTCTCAATTGCTTGTCGATTGCATCAATAAATTGCCGCTGGGTGTACTCACCGAGCGGCAAGACGCAATTGAGCGCGCGCTGCATCGAATGGGGATCACGTTCGCCGTTTACGGTGACGAGAGTGGCACGGAAAAGATTTTTCCTTTTGACGTGATCCCAAGAATCGTGGCTGCAGCGGAATGGCAGCGGATTGAGGCGGGGCTGAAGCAGCGGATTAAAGCGCTGAATATGTTTATCAACGATGTCTATCATGATCAGAATTCGATCAATGATGGCATCGTCCCACGTGAGCTATTAAGCAAAGCGACTTCGTATCGCGAACCTTGTCATGGTTTATTCCCGCCCAAAGGCATTTGGTGCCATATCACCGGGACCGACTTGATTCGGCACGGCGACGGCGAAATCTATGTCCTCGAGGACAACTTGCGTTGTCCGTCCGGTGTATCTTACGTGCTGCAAAACCGCTTGCTGATGAAACGCACGTTTCCGCAACTGTTTGCGGCGTCCCATATTCGACCGGTGATCGACTATCCGACCCGGCTGTACGAAACCTTGACCTATCTGGCTCCAGATCACGTGCATGAGCCGCGGGTCGTAGTCTTGACGCCAGGCATCTACAACTCGGCCTACTACGAACATTCTTTCCTCGCCCAGCAAATGGGGGTGGAGCTCGTCGAGGGACGGGACTTGGTGGTCAAAGATGGCTTCGTCTACATGCGCATGACGGATGGTTTTCAGCGTGTCGATGTCATCTATCGTCGCATTGACGACGACTTTATCGACCCAGAAACCTTCCGCTCTGACTCCATGCTCGGTGTGCCCGGATTGATGAGCGTCTACCGGCAGGGGCGAGTCGCATTGGCCAACGCGCCTGGAACAGGAGTGGCAGACGACAAGGTGATTTACGCCTTTGTACCCGACCTAATCCGCTACTTCTTGAATGAAGAACCGATACTGCCCAACGTGCCCACCTACATCTGTGACCGCGAAGAGGACCGCAAGTATGTGTTGGCAAATCTTGGGAAATTGGTCGTGAAAGCGGCTAATGAGGCTGGTGGCTATGGCATGCTGGTTGGTCCCCATTCGACGCGCGAGCAACAAAAAGAATTTGCCCAGAAGATCATCGAGCAACCGCGAAACTACATCGCGCAGCCCACTTTGGCGTTGTCGCGAGTGCCGACCATGACCCATGGCGGATTCGAGGGACGACACGTCGACTTGCGACCCTACATTCTGTACGGCAAAGACATCTGGGTATTGCCCGGCGGTCTGACACGCGTGGCGCTTCGAAAGGGGTCGTTGGTTGTCAACTCTTCTCAAGGGGGCGGCAGCAAAGATACTTGGGTCATTGCAGGTGATGGAGACGAGTCGGCTTCTGCGGAAGCGGCGTTGTGAGGAGCGCAGGGAGCTTGAAACTTTAAAGTAACATGCAAACTTTCAATGGGGAAAAACGTCACGCTATGCTAAGTCGAGTCGCTGAATCAATCTACTGGATGGCCCGCTACATTGAGCGTGCCGAGAACTTGGCACGATTCATTGATGTGACGTTGAATTTGATCTTAGATCAACCTCATTCTGCCCATCTGCAGTGGGTGCCGTTAGTATCCACTACGGGCGACCATGAATATTTCAACAAAAAATACCATCAGCCAACTGAAGAAAATGTCATTCGCTTCTTGACATTTGATCGCAATTACTCAAGTTCGATTTTGTCGTCGTTGAGCATGGCACGCGAGAACGCGCGGACGGTGCGGGAAGCCATCTCTTCAGAGGCCTGGGAACAGATCAATGAATTCTATCATTTTGTGTGCAACGCCGCGCGAACAGACGGCAAGATGTCGACTCCACCCGACTTTTTTAATGCTGTCAAACAGCACAGCCAACTGTTCAACGGAATTTTAGATGCCACCTTGTCGCACTCCGCCGGCTGGCATTTTGCCAACGTTGGCCGGCTGCTCGAACGGGCTGATAAAACCAGTCGCATTTTGGATGTTAAGTATTACACGTTGCTACCGACACTCGAAGATGTGGGCACGACACTAGACGATTTACAGTGGTCCAGCGTGCTGCGTTCGGTCTCGGCTTTTGAAATGTACCGCAAGCAGTATCACGGCATCACCATCCATCGCGTCGTGAGCTTTTTGATGCTCGATCGAAGTTTCCCTCGTTCGGCGTTGTTTTGTGTCGATCGTGCCGATCAATCCTTGCATCAGATCTCCGGCAGCCAATTGGGGGCGTATTGCAATTCGGCCGAACAGCGACTTGGACGACTCAAAGCAGATTTGGCATTTGCGGACGTGAACAGTATTATCAATCAAGGCTTCCATGAATTCATCGACAACCTCCAGGACAACCTCAATGGCGTTGGCAGCGCGATCCACGATACTTTCTTTGCGATGCGCAGCCCAGGTGCGTCACAAAGTCAGTTTCAGACGCGGTAGTTTCAAGCGTGACAGTTGTAAGCGTAACGCGTTATGCGAGCATCCTGTTGGCGAACCGTGACGGGCGGACAAAATGCCAACCCAACGACGATTTTTGAACGTATTACCCACTCTGACATAATGACTATTTATGACGATTCGCGTTGCTCTCAATCACCGAACTGCCTACGAATACGACAAGCTAATCAGTGTCAATCCGCAAATGGTTCGCTTGCGGCCAGCCCCCCACTGCCGCACACCCATTCTCAGCTATTCCCTCAAAGTTGAACCGAGCGAGCACTTTATCAATTGGCAACAGGATCCTCACGGCAACTTTATCGCACGCTTCGTGTTTCCGAAAAAAGCCCGCCGGCTGGAAGTAGTTGTGGACTTGATTGCCGACATGACGGTCGTCAATCCTTTTGACTTTTTCATCGAAGAATCGGCGGAAAACTTTCCGTTTGCCTACGACGACTGGCTTGAGCGAGAACTCAAGCCGTTTCTCGAAAAGGAGACCTGTGGTCCCGAATTTGCGAAATTCTTGGCGTCGGTGGATCGCAAGAAAACGCACATTGTCAATTTCATGGTGGGCTTGAATTGCCGTTTACAAGAGGAGATCAAGTACCTGATTCGCCTCGAGCCAGGGGTGCAGTCTCCCGAGCAGACCTTGGAGAAGAGGTGTGGTTCTTGCCGCGATTCGGCCTGGTTACTGGTACAAGTCTTGCGCCATCTCGGCCTGGCAGCGCGATTTGTGTCGGGTTATTTGATTCAACTGGCACCCGATCAGAAATCACTGGATGGACCTTCGGGCACGGAAGTTGACTTTACGGATCTACATGCATGGACCGAAGTCTATATCCCGGGTGCGGGTTGGATTGGGCTCGACCCCACTTCGGGACTGTTTGCCGGTGAGGGACACATACCGCTAGCGGGTACACCCGACCCGGTTTCAGCCGCCCCAATTACCGGTAGTCATGAAGCCTGTGAAGTCGAGTTCGATTTTGAGATGAGCGTGACGCGGATTCATGAAGATCCCCGGGTCACCAAGCCGTATACCTCTGCACAGTGGGAAGCGATCGAGCAACTGGGGCATCGCGTGGACGCTAAACTGCGGGCCGACGATGTGCGTTTGACAATTGGCGGCGAGCCAACATTTGTATCGATCGATGATATGGATGGCCCGGAGTGGAATACGGCGGCGGTTGGGCCGGACAAACGACGGCTATCGGAGGTATTGATCAAGCGTCTGCGCCAGAGATTCGCGCCCGGCGGATTGCTGCATTATGGCATGGGTAAATGGTATCCGGGTGAGTCGCTGCCGCGTTGGGCGCTGGCCTGCTATTGGCGCAAAGACGGTTTACCGGTCTGGGAACAAGTCGGTTTGGTAGCGGATGCTTGCAAAAGTTACGGACACACTATCCGCGATGCCCACAATTTTGCAGACCGGCTGGCTGACGTCCTCGAAATTCGCAAACGTTGGATTGTGCCCGCCTACGAAGATGTAGCCAAGTTTCTAATTCAGGAACAGCAGCTGCCCGTCAACGTTGATCCTCGCGATCCGAAACTAAAAGATCCCGAAGAGCGAGCGCGAATGGCCCGGGTGTTCCAGCGCGGAGTCGGTGCGCCGGTTGGTTTCGTGATTCCACTGCGGCGGCAGTGGTGGCAAGCGCAGCCGCGCTGGGCAAGTGGCCCTTGGCCTGTCCGCTCACCACGTCTATTTTTGCTACCAGGTGATTCGCCGATTGGTCTGCGACTGCCACTGGATTCACTCCCTTGGGCACCGGCAGCCGACCTGCAACAGCCTCATGAGATTGACCCACTCGCACCACTTGGGCCACTCCCCAAGCCCAACTATCGACAGCAACATGTGGGCCATAAAACGGACGCAGCGCGACCGCCCATCTCGCCGCAGCAGTTGCAAGGACGAGAAGAATCCACCCCAGACGAGCTGAGCTTCACGGACGATGAATCGAGACCTTCGTCCATTGTCCGTACCGCCATGTGCATCGAACCGCGAGGCGGAACGATTCACATCTTCATGCCCCCGTTAGAGCGACTCGAAGACTACTTGGACCTAGTCCATGCCATCGAAGTAACAGCGGCCCAGTTGAAACTGCCCGTCGTGATTGAAGGCTACCTGCCGCCCCACGATCCACGTGTTAATGTCCTCAAAGTGACACCGGACCCAGGTGTGATCGAAGTGAACACGCATCCTGTTGATAGCTGGGATGAATTGGTGACTTCAACCAAGGCGCTTTACGAGGAAGCGCGACTGGCACGGCTCGGGACCGAGAAGTTTGATTTGGACGGCAAGCATTGGGGGACTGGGGGTGGCAATCACGTCGTGCTGGGTGGCAGGACACCAGCCGACAGCCCTTTTTTGCGTCGGCCCGATCTGCTTAAGAGCTTAATCGCGTATTGGATCAATCACCCTTCGCTTTCTTATCTCTTCAGCGGTCGCTTCGTCGGTCCAACCAGCCAAGCGCCACGCGTGGACGAAGGTCGTCGCGATTCCTTGTATGAACTCGACCTAGCGTTTTCCATTGTGCCACCACGCGGGACAGATTGTCCACCTTGGTTGGTCGATCGCATCTTTCGCAATTTGCTGATTGACCTAACGGGAAATACGCATCGCGCGGAATTCTGCATCGACAAGCTTTATTCACCCGATAGCTCCACGGGCCGACTGGGATTGGTCGAGCTACGCGGATTTGAAATGCCGCCTCACTCCGAAATGAGCTTGACGCAGCAGTTGCTTATTCGGGCCCTCATCGCCAGGTTTTGGGAGCAACCCTACACGCTGCCTGTCGTGGAGTGGGGGACGGCCCTGCACGACCGATTTATGCTCTCCCATTTTGTCTGGGAAGACTTCAAACAAGTTATCGCCGACTTGCGGATGAGCGGGTTTGAGTTCCAGAGCGATTGGTTCGCGACGCACTTTGAATTCCGCTTTCCCAAAATTGGTGATTTGGTGTGCGATGACCTGATGCTCGAACTGCGCTCCGCCATCGAACCCTGGAATGTCCTTGGTGAAGAACCGGCCGGGGGCGGTACCGTGCGTTTTGTCGATTCGTCCGTAGAACGTCTGCAAGTTAAACTGAGCGGAGTGACTTCGGGGAGGTACGTGATAACCTGCAATGGTCGCAGAGTCCCGATGGTTCCGACGGGAGTTGCCAGCGAATTGGTAGCGGCCGTGCGGTATCGTGCTTGGCAACCAGCCAGTTGCCTGCACCCAACCATTCCCGTGCACAGCCCACTGGTATTTGACATTTTGGACACCTGGGCGGGGCGGTCGATTGGTGGCTGCATGGTCCACGTGGCGCACCCGGCGGGTCGCAACTACGAATCATTCCCAGTCAATCCCTATGAAGCAGAAGCACGAAGAGCGGCCAGGTTTTTTAAGATGGGGCATACGCCGGGTCAAATTGCGATCCCACCGCAGGAACACAATGCCGCTTTCCCGTTGACCTTAGACCTACGTCGCAATCCCAGCCCGTAACGTTGGAGTCATGACGAAGCGGGCTTTATCCAAATTAGATTTTGGGATTCTCTTGTTTTGTGTGGCACTGGCTT
>JBBQRC010000023.1:0-15620 GCA_038215215.1 Pirellulales bacterium | reverse complement strand
ACCTGCTTTGGCGGTCAACGTGAAGGGTGGCCCACATACTGCGGGTGATAATTTAAACATAAATGCTGCTGGAGGACCGGTTACCGACAACGGCACTCAGTTGGCAAAGCCTGGTTTTGGTCCGGTTAATTATACGCAGGTCGAAAATCTATCGATCACCAATATTGGCGAGCTGACGTTCACTGGCACCGGGGCTGACGACACACTCGTTGTGAATGCAACGAGCGCGAATGCGGGTAACTACAAGTTGAATGCCGGACCAGTGATTACGTTCACGGGACTAACGAAGCTGACCTTCAACTCGGCGGGAGGCAGCGACTCGCTCACGATCAACAATCCGGCTGGCGGTTTGTTTGCACCAATCAATGGCATCGATTTCAATGGCGGTGGTCAAGCAGGTGACGCGCTGAATCTGCTTGGCGGTGGCGGTGCAGGATTCAATGAAATTTACTTTGTCGGTACCACGACGCCACCCGTGGGCGCAGGCGGCAACGCCGGCGATGGACTGGTGCGATTTACGGGGCCAACACCCGTCGATATTCGCTTCACCGGATTGGCGCCGATTGTCGACACGGTGGCCGTGGCAAGTTTGACGGTTAATGCGACCGATGCTGCCAACACGATCAGTGTCACTAACGGCGGTATTGCACCTCGGGTACGCGTGGCTGTCGACGCCTTCGAACCGATCGATTTTGACAACAAGACAGTCGTGATCGTAAACGCTGGCGACGGTGTTGCGGGAGGCGATGCGGCTGATACGATCAATGTTAACTTCACGAATACGCCTGCCGCCCTCACTGGCTTGACGATCAATGCCGATGAAGGGATCGACGATATCAATCTGACGGTTGCCGGCAATGTTGTGGTGCCGCTGCTGATTTCGGGTGGGCTGGCCAACAGCAACTCGGCGCAGCGAGATCAACTCAACATTAACGACGCCACATTCGGGCGGTTGGTTGGCTTCGACTATCAAAATGGGTCCAACGGTGACGTGGATGTTACGGGCTTGGGCAACACGGTCTCGGTCCGTCAAATGGAAAACGTTGTTTACACCGGTAACAGCGCGGTGGCGAGTGTTGATGGTACGTCGGGTACCGATGACATTACCGTTGCCAGCGGATCCGGCGCGGCCATGATCTTTCTGGGTGGCAATCCGTGGGATGGTCCCGTTGATGGCGTCTTTGCAGCTGCACTGCCGGGTGTGGCTGGACCAGGGGCCGTCAAAGGTCCCGATATTTTCGTGCGTGGCTTAAACCTGTTCACGAATGTAAGTGTGACGGGCGGTGGTGGCGTAGACGATCAACTGTATGTTTACGGTTCTAGTGAGAACGCGCTGCTCGATCCCGCCAATGCCGGACAACCTGTCTTCCGCGGCGTGGGGCTTGCCAACGGAGTGCTGGTACCTGGTCGAGGTGCGGGCAACGCGTACGATAACGTGTTTGTCAGCGATACAGTGGTGCTGTTGACTACTTCTGGTGGCGCGCCGCTCATCGGCGTCGATATCCCCAACCCCGCCAATTTCACCCAGACTAATCCGTTGAACCCAGGATTGTTCGTGAATACAGGTGATGAAGCGGTGCCTGCTGGGAATGGAGTAGCCGATAACATTAATGCAGTCTTGTCGAGCAATTTCCGTCTGCAAATCAATGGTGGCGATCCGCTGATCGCAGGCGCTCCGCTGGGCGATCAGCTACGGATTGCTACGCCAGGCACCGCGCAAGTTTACAGCGATAAAATAGTTAACGTTACAGTTAATGGTGCGGGATTATTGGGGATCGGTTTTTCGTCGATTGAACGCACATTGGTGACGCCTGGCAACGGCGTGGTCAATCTAATTGGCGATAACAATAATCCTGCCGTCGAACAGACCGACAACTTCATTGTGGTAGGCCAAGATGTTGATAGCGGATTTGGCGGCGATATCGACGGCGTCAACGAATTTTCGCTGCGTATTAATGGCGACACCGCTGCTCCGAATTCCCCGGCATTGTACTTCAATCAAGTTGAATTCCTGAACGTCTTTGGGGCTGATCTAACGGGCGTCGACGCTGGTCAAATCGACACGCTTGAAATCACTCCCTATGCAGACAACACGCCGCGAGGTTGGGGCATCGCGACCTTCTTTGATGAAAATGCGCCTGTCGGAGTTGATGGCAGTCAAGCTGACTTGTTAATCATTCATACCTCGGCCTTTGGCGGTTCCGTTTCGGAAGATATCGTCATTCAGCCGAGCGAATTGGATGCTGGCGAAGTGATCATCAAGAATCGCGGATTCGGTACACCCATCGCCAATATCAGCTACGTCGCCAATACTGACATCATCGTGATCGATGACGATGGATTTACTACCGACACGGATACACTCACCTTACGCGGCAACAATCCGGATCAGGCCAACGGTTTGACAGGCAACAACATCATCAATGCGGACTTTACCGCGGCCGGTGACGCTGCCAATCCGGTGGTTTCAGTATTTGATGGAGCAACGCTGCTGTACCGGTTGCGCACCAACGCCCTACCTGGTGCTGCTCCTTTGACGTTCAACACCATCAACTTCGAAACGCTCGGAGGCAACGACACGGTTAATGTTGTTGGCAGAACCAACGGATCACTTCAAATTAAAGTAGACGGCGGCATTGGTAATGATACGTTGGCAATTCGCAACACGACGGCAGGCACGACCAGCTACACCCCGGGCAGTTCGACTGATTCGGGTTCCGTCGTAACTCCCAATGGAACTGTGCAAGCGTTTGGAACCGAACTGATATCACTGACTGGAGCTGCGGCTGCAGACACCCTTACAGCCAACGGAACTCATGGCAACGACACGATTGCATTGCAATTCTTAGGTGGCGCGAACCGCATTTGGTTAAACGCTCAATCGGTCATCTCGCTAAGTAGTTTCGGGACGGTCAATTTGAACGGACGTTTTGGCGACGACAAAATCAATGTCTTGCCGATTGGGCTCGTCGGCATCAATACGATCAATGTGGCTGGCGGAGATCCCACGGCCAGCGACGAAGTGGTCATTACCGGGTCGACGGGAAACAATGCCGTCGTAATTGATACCATGGTGATCGATGGTGCGCGCGTCACAGGGCTTGGGCCAACGATCAATGTTGCCACCACCGAGAACTTAGTCTATAGCGGCCTAGGTGGCAACGATTCTCTCACGGTAACCTCACCAGCGGGTGGTGGCACGATCGATCTTTATAGCGGTGTCGTGGCTGACTCGGGGCGTGTATTGGTAAGTCAAGGTGGTGGCAATTCTTTGTTACCAGTCAGCTATCAAGGAATGGGTATCACCGGCAACATAATTCTGGCTGATGCAAGTGGAAATCGAGCGGACACGTTGCAGTTCTACGGGACCAATTTGGATGATGTAGTCAATGTTACCGCTGCGGGAAATATTCAGGCGTTCAATCCAGCCGGTGGTGGTAGTTCCTTCCGCACACTAGCCGTACAAACTCCCGGTGTGGCCTCAGTGATATTGGCTGGCCTGGACGGGGACGATGTCTTTAATATCCCCGGCAATCATCCGTTTACTTCGACGTTTGGCTTGGCGGCCATTCGAGTTGAAGGAGGTAATCCTTCGGCCAGCGATGTGCTTAATTTCACTGGCGTAGGTCCTGCCGTAACACTGAACTACGGCGCGGCCAGCATAACTCAGACCGGCTTCGCAGCGGTTGTGTACTCGGGTGTTGAAGTAGTGAATGTCAACGCCAGTGGTGCGAACTTGACCGTGCTCGGTTCGACAAGCGACGACGTGTTAAGCGTTTCGCCAACCGCCACGAACAGCGCGACGTTCCGGCTCAACGCGACAAATCCAACGCTCGGTTCAACGCCAGTCGTAAATGGCAATCAAATCGGCACGCTAAGTGTCGATCTGCTTGCGGGCAGTGACAGTTTGATCGTCAATGGTTCAATTGCAGCAGAATCGATTACTGTTACGAATGCCTTGGTTACTGTTGGCGCATTAGAGACCGTCAACTTCAGCAATACCGAAGCCTTGTCGGTGTTTGGACTTCAAGGCGACGATACATTCACGGTCACCCCCGGAAATTTCCCGATCTTTATTGATGGTGGGGATCCCATTGGCGTATTGCCCGGCGATCAATTGTTTGTCAACGGCGCGGTTGGTTACTTTGCAGGTCCAGAGAACGACGAAGGTGGAATCCTCACCGCCGGTGGTACAGTCAGCTTTGATCATATCGAGTCGCTGACCGTGGCGGCGATCGTGGGTTGTCCATTCTTAATCCAAGGCACTAACGGTGACGACGATATCACCGTGATTGCTCGCGACGCATCCACCACCGCTGGGGCTGATGGTGTGCAGGACTTTACGTTCTCGGTCAATCAGGGGCTGAGCGTGGTGGTGCTCAACCAGGCTGACCTGTACATCGACGCGATGGCAGGCGACGACGATATTGTGATTCGAACAGCAGCTCCGAACGAAGCCGCTTGGGATGTGAATGTGCGCGTCGCCGGTGGTTCACCATCGATCGGTGCACCGCTGGAAGCAGATCGTCTTGTCCTCGAGACGCCCAACAATCAGGGTGGCTTCGACAACATTGTCTTTAACCCAACTGGGAATAACACCGGCAATTTGGTGATCGACAAAAATGCCAACGGAATTTACGATGCCGCGGGAACCGATTCGTTGATTACGTTTGCGTCGTTTGTATTCAACTGTCCACCCGCCAACTTTACCTACACATCTTCCGCAGGTGGTGTGGAACTCGTCCAAGTCAACGGTGAAGGAGCACCAGCGGTGGATGATAACTTGACGATCAACGGCACGCCGCTCGATGATACAACCATCTTCAATCCCACAGGAATTGGCAGTGGTACCTTCTCGTCAGGCGCCAGTCCGCAGTTCATCTTCCAATCGTTTGACAACCTCACAGTTAATCCCGGCACGGGTGGCTTTGATCGCGTGGAAATCAATGGCACGGCTGGTCCAGATGTGGTGACTTCCAACGCCAACACCGTCACACTTGGTGGCGATGTGACGCTCGGTCAAGGTATCGATCAGCTCGATATCAATACCTTTGATGGAAACGATAATGTCACTCTGAACCTACAGTTGACAGGCCTTAAAAAGGTCATCAACCTAGGCGCGGGCAATGACACCGCGAACTTGCTGGGTGTGATTGTCGACCCGGCTGACACAGTAATCTATGGTGGCGATGGTGACGACATGATCGTCGGCAGCCCCAACCCGGATTTGATCTATGGTGGCAGCGGGAATGACATCCTGATTGGTGCTGGCGGCGCAGACCAAATTTATGGTGAAGCCGGCAACGATATCTTTGGCAATCCGAGTGCAGCGGCCAATGGTGTGGCTGACGATCCAGGCAACGATTTCTTCTACGGCGGCGAAGGCTCCGATACTTTCATTTGGGAACCAGGCGACGGCAGCGACACGATCGAAGGCGGAGCTGGCGATGCAGACGTACTATCATTCTTCGGCGGTGCGGGTGCAGAAGTCTTCAACGTTTTTGCCAAACTGTCTGACCCAACTCGGGCGATGCTAACTCGTAGTACTGGCAATATTGTGATAGATACCGCGGGTGTCGATCAAATCAATATCCAGGGCAACGCCGGTGCGGATGCGTACGTCATCGGGCGTGCGAACAATGGTGACTCGGGAAATGTTGTAGCACCAACCAGTCCCTACACGGACCCGACCGCAAGCTTGAGCGACCTGTCGACTACCAGTATCAAAGTCGTCAACATCACGGAAGCTTTTGACGCACCAGACAACATTTTTGTCGACGGACGCACACTTGATGACGCGATCACAGTGTCCGTCGAAAGCTCGATTACCAACACCCTGCGAGTTGCCGGATTGCCTTACGATATTCGTATCTCGGGTTCCAACACTGCTGATCGCTTGACGATTCGTGGTAATGAAGGAAACGATTCGATCAAAACAGTCAATCCAACCGGTGGCGGCGTGAACAGTGTGGAATCGCTGATCGGTATCACCCTAGCTGGTGGCGCAGGTGGCGATGCTTTGTCGGCTGACGCAATCCTGATTGGCGGCCCCGGCAATGACCTGCTCGAAGGCGGGGCTGGCGACGATCAAATCTTCGGTAACGAAGGTGACGACACCATGATTGGCGGCGCAGGCAATGACACCTTCGACGGCGGAACTGGCTTCGATACCATTTTGGTCCGTGGTACTGGTGGTGACGATGCGATCGATATCTTCCAATCGTCCGCCACGTTGTTGACGGAAACAGTTAATGGCGACGTGCAAAACGATACGCTTGTCCTGAATGGAACTACGCGAACTGTTGAACGCGTGTTTGTACAAGCCCTCGACGGTAGCGACACGATTCGAGTTCGGCACGCTGACAGCCTGGGCGTTGACGCAGACCTCAATAGTCTGCGCATTGACATCGACGGCGGGCCGGGTGCTACAGCGGATCGCGTGGGAGTTGTCGATCAGGGCACTGGCGACCTGGTGCTGATGGAGCGCGGGACCACCAACGATGCCGGGTCAATCACTGTGGGACCTGGAAATGCTGAGCCGCTGGTAGTGACCTACACAAACGTCGAAGTTGCTCAACCGATCGCTGCGGCAGGTGGCGATGTGGTGGTCTTCAAGCACGATCCGTACGAATTCAACGATGCCAGAACTTTGGCCACGTATCTGGGGGCTGGGGATGCCATCAACGTGGATCCCACGATCAATCCTGGCGTCGATCCAATTTTTGGCCTCCCGGCCGATCAAGATTGGTATCGCGTAGTGGCCGAACGTACCGGCGTACTCGACTTCCAAGTCTACTTCCGCCAAGTGGGTATTTTGCCCAGTGGTCGTCCTGGATTGCCAAATAGCGGCAACTTGGATATCGCGGTAACGGATGCTGCCGGTAATGTAATTGCTGGATTTGGTGTCAACGACGCGACCGATGACGAGCGCGTGCGTATTCCTGCGGTGGCAGGTCAGACGTACTACCTGCGAGTTTTTGCAAATGGTACGGCGATCAATAACTACAACATCACAGTGGATAACTACGCTCCGCCAGTGCCCCGCGATCTGGAATTGCTCGACAATCCGGTCGGTGATCCACCGCCGGCCAACAGCGATACCGGACGCAGCCAGTTCGATAATGTAACTCGGGACAACACACCCACGCTGGTCTTCCGATTGGATGATGGCATTTTGTTAAACGATGTACAGGGGAACAGCCCAGCCGGAAACAATCCGCCCAACGGCGTCGTGATTCCGATTCCATTCCAGGCGGCTGCAGGTACCGCCGGTTATCGCATTGCGATCTTCGACGAAGGCAGTTCACCGGTGCCAGGTACTCAAGTGGGCACGGCCCCCCAAGTTCCGCTTGGATTTGCAACATTTGTCTCAGCCGGTGTTTATCAGTTCACCACTCCTGTATTAACCGATGGCTCGCACTTCCTAACCGCTCGTGTGCAGATAGTCGATCCGTCGACGCTTCAGCAAACGGGCTTCGGCGATCGAAGTTTGGCGCTCGAAATCATCGTCGACACTGCGGTTCCAACTGGATTTTTCGGTCAAATCAATTTGGCAGATACTACTCAGGGATTGGCCGCGTCCAGTGACACGGGAGTAGCTGGCGATCCGGCAACTTCGGTTGATCGTGTCACCAGCGATACCACTCCGAGTTTCTTTGGCCGAGCCGAGGCAAACACTATCGTTCGCTTGTATGCCGAGACTAACGGAATCGCGGGGCTACAATCCACAGGAGCGGCACCTGACCTGTTCTTGGGATTGACAGTTGCCGATCCGCTCGATGGCACAAATCAGTTCCCGGGTGGTCAGTGGTCGTACACCTCGCCTTTGGATTTGAACAATCCGAACTTGGGTTTCACTAAAGATGGCGCGCGCAGCATCTACATGACGACTGAAGATCTGGCAGGCAACCTGACACCCGATGCCATCGCAGACCGATTGAACATCTTTTTGGATACTGCGGGACCACAGGTGACGAATGTTGAAATCTCAGGCATTCCGACCTTTAACTTGTTCGGGCTTAAGCCGGGCAATACGGTTGAAGGACCAACGCCACGAATCGATAGTCTAACGATTCGCGTGCGCGACTTCGCCAATCGAAGCAATCTCGATCCAAACTTCTTGTATAACGCGCTACAAGCTGCCGTAGCATCAACGCCTGGGAATTTCATTCTACGAGGCGATCATAACGGCATCATCGCCATACAGTCGATTACTGTTATCAATGACGCGCCTGTGAATGGAGCTCCTGCCAGCGTTCAGGTGATTTTGAACTTTGCACAACCGTTGCCCGATGATCGCTTCACATTAACGATTAAGGACAACATTGTTGATCCAGTAGGCAACAAACTGGATGGGGAAAGCAACGCGTCCGAGCCAATTGGTATACCGACTTTCCCAAGTGGCGATGGACAACCTGGAAGTGACTTTGTAGCCCGCTTCACCGTCGATAGCCGTCCGGAAATCGGTGCTATCAGCGAAGGCTTGATCTATGTCGACATCAACGGCAACTCATTGTGGGATCCGACCGGTAAGGATAACGACAAGACGAATCGCGATTTTGTGTTCCAATTTGGACAGTTGGTCGATGCGCATTTTGCAGGCAACTTCGCACCGGTGGGGGCGGCAGCCGCCAGCGGTTTTGACAAGCTGGGCGCCTACGGTCGCTTCGCTGGCAAGTACAGCTTCATTCTGGATACCAATGACGATGGCGTGGGCGACTTTACTTCCCTGATGCCTGCTGCCTATCAAGTCAACGGCAATCCCGTCGCGGGCAACTTTAATGCGGCGCATCCAGGCGACGAGATTGGTTTGTTCGACGGTACTTATTGGTACTTGGACACCAATGGTAACAACGTGATCGATGTGGGCGAACGCTTTGCCGCGAACTACAACGGCATTCCGCTAGTTGGCGATTTCACTGGTGATGGGATAGATGACCTGGCGGTTTATAACAACGCCACCAATACGTTCATCTTCGATACCAACCGGGATGGTGTTGGCGATTTCACTTGGAAAGTAGCCGATGATGTGGGACGCTTTGTTGGCTTAAGCGGCTTTACCGATCGGCCTGTGGCTGGTGACTTGAACCTCGACGGCATCGACGACATCGGACTGTGGGTCAAGGATCGGCAGGGCACTTTGCCGCTCAATTCAGGAGAGTATTTCTTCTGGGTATCGGATCGCGCCAACGCGAATCCGGCTGTCGTGTTCGATGCCTATAGTCCGGATCCACTCGGCAATGATTTGTACGCTGAATTTGGTGACGACTTTGCACTGCCAATCTTTGGTAACTTTGACCCGCCGGTCGCCGCGCAGCCCACCCGCGGTGAAAACTTGTTGCATCGCGACGCCAATCCGCTTGACGTCAATGGCGATGGCTTCGTGACTCCGCTGGATGCGCTGTTGGTTATCAATAGATTGAACAGCCCACAACCTTTGCCGACAACCGACATGGTCCGCGCCTATGCGACAGTGGGTTACTTCAAATTGGATACAAGCGGTGACCGAGCAATCAGTCCGTTGGATGCGTTGTTAATCATCAACCGCTTGAACGCCAGGGTTTCTTCCAGAGGTGAAGGTGAAGCGGCTACCCAAGTATTGGGGCAAGCGGCGTCTAGCGATGAAGCGGGCAGTCAAGTAACGGATTATGCGGAGAGCGTCGATAAGGTCTTTGCCGGTCTTGGCAATTGGGATCTCGATGAACTACGTAAGAAAAAGGCGTAGTGCAGCTGCCGCGTCTAGATTGCTAAAAACAATGACCGACGGCACCCGTATTCAAGGTGCCGCCGGTTTGTTTCGGAGTTACGCGTTGCGGTAGAAACCACTGCCTAATGCGCGTCTAGCTTAAGCCTAGAACCGCAGTTCGCTACGCAGAGCCAAGCCACTGAAAGTTACAGAGTTATCCAACTCGAGCAATTTGCTCGTGCGTACACCATTGATATAGTCGCGGTTGTTCACCGCGTTGAACCAGCAACTGAAGAGGTAGCCAGAGGAGACGCGAAATCGTCCACCACAGCTTTGCCAGCCTAGACCAAGTTCAGTGTCGGTGACTGGCGAGATGCGGAAGTCTTGATATTTATTTGCAATGACACCTCCACCGAACTGGTTCACTTGGGTGTAGTCTGCTTGCCAATTACCCGCCAACAAACTCCCCATGGCTTTACCGTAAACAAACAGGCCGCAATCGCGAGCATGACGCTCTCCATCCAAACCAGCGATGATGCCCAAGCCATCAAAGTCAACATCGGTCGTCACCGTGGTTAAACCAGTTGCTACCGAAACGGTTTGGTTACCAACAACCCCTTGCTCAAGCTTGCCGTAGCGCAGACCAGCATTCCAGTTGATGACGCCGCAATCATAAGCACGATGTACCCTGCGAACCATTACATCAACGTATTGGAAGTTGATTTTTTGACGTGCTGTTGCCTCGAGGCTGGCGGCGCCAGTCGTGGCGACGCTTGGATGAATCAATTGCGAATTTAACACATTAGTGCCCGTGGCCTCGATGCTACTAAAAGTATCGCCGTCCCAGCGTGTATAGGAGGCGACCAAGCTACTACAGTTCGACAATGCGTGGCTAAAGCCAAAGCGATAGCCCAATTCCTGACCTATGTTCGCAATACCCAATGGACCGGTGGGAGACGCATTCGGCAACACACTCGTTTGCTCGACTGCATAGATCAGGTCTGAATTACCAGCGTTCAGATACAGTAACTCGCCAAAACCACCAGAACGATGAGCCCACCACGGCACACATGGGTCGCAGGTACCGGCGGCGTCGCAAGACGTCGGCTGGTGTCTGCTAAACAAACTTTGGCCGCGGGTACTGTGGCTAGCCGGTATCACTTGCGAATCCAAGCTATCGAATTCCGCGTTTCCATACGCACCAGACACCACATACGCACCAGAATCTACATAGGTGCCAGGCTCTACATTGGCGCCAGGTTCTACATAGGAGACTGAATCCACAGACGACTCAACCTCAGCCTGGACGACTTCCTCGGAATGATCGTTAGAGTCAGTAAAGGTGCCGTAGACTCCGGATCTCATCGACGGCAGGCTCGCTTGTTGCGAGTAAGCATACGGTAGACCTGCACTGGCGGCCAGCGCCACTGCCAACATTGACTTCTTAAGGCGGGCAATACCCATGGTTAAACTCCGTGTTATCGTTCTTTCAACTGGAATCCGCCAAATTACGCTAGTTAGCAGAACCCGAATGCTAAGAAGAGTCATCGGAAGTATCACGGTCGGCATTCGCAGAAAAATCGTCACCGCCGGACAAGCTGCGCAATCTGCCTGAAGCTCGCCAACTAAGTCCCGCATCCTGTGGACCACAAGGCCTTGTCTTGGGTATTAGAGTCCGCTGTGGCTCAAAGGTTGCCTTGCGGTCCGCCCAAGTCGCGCGTGGGGAATATCGCGTAACGCGAAAGGCGTCGACACCTCGCGAAACTAGCCAAGAATTTGGTAGAGAGCCTTAGCACTCCGCGCAGGTACGCCGCTGCTGCTGGCCAACGCAGCCTAACGCCGACGAAGCTGCGAGCCATCGCGCCGCAACATTTGAGGCGGCTTAATCGAGAGATTTGCCGTCGGCTGGTCAGCGGCCCCTACGTCAGCTGACCGATAGTCATCGAGGACGGGTTCGCTTGAGTGGGCTTCGTGTGGCGAGGAATCCGGTATCGGTCGCCTGGGACGAACCGAGAAGAATCGCCCCAGTGGACTTGCCAACAGAGCGGGCAAGAAAATCAGGTCACCGAAAAGCGCCGCTGCCAATAAGGCCAGCATGAGTGTGCCGAATCGCTGGGTCGGCGTAAAGGTGCTCAAAGCAAAAACGCTTAAACCAATACCGCCAACGATGGTCGTTTGAGTCATCGCTGGAGCACAGTTTTTATAGGCCTTGAAGATAGCACTGCGGCGATCAAGTCCGCTGCGCAAACCGTCACGAAACCAGGTGAGGAAATGGATCGTATCGTCGACGGCAATACCCATCGCCACACTGGCTGTCATCATCGAACCAATGTCGACGAGGATATGGCTGTGCCCCATAATGCCAAAGATGACTACGACCGGGAACACGTTGGGGATCATGGATATCGCACCCGCAACAATGGCCTGCGAAAGGTTGTCGGGGCGAAAGGCGCTCAGGAATGTTCTTGCGGGCGATAGCAGACAAGCCATGACGAAAGCGATCAACACAAAGGCCCAAAAAACACTTTGGATAAGGCTTTCGAGCAGTGTTCGCTGAGCTTTATAAACGATGGGTACTACACCGGTGTAAACAATATCCATTTCACCTTGATGCGGGCTTAGTTCAACCGGTTGACCGGTGGCCGCGCGCGGGGTGCTCGCTTCGGAACGCACGTCTGCCAACAAGTTACTGACGTCGATAAAGTGAGCATTGTTTTGGCGGATGAAGTCAAGGTCGTAATCGCCATGGGGTTGCACGAGAATTACGCAGGCGAATTTTTTCACGAAGTCAGCCCATTTGTCCGACGTCGCTTTGCCATCATCTAGTGGAAACTGTATAGGATCGTGCCAAAAGGTCTGGCGAATCGTATCGTTCTGCAAGCAGTTGGCGAGCGAGTCCGCGAAAATCTGCTTATCGTCGATGGCTGATATACTCTTTTCGGTGGCATTGGCAAATGTCACCGGGGTAGCGGTTATGACGGCAGTTGAGCTGGCGGCCACAGGTGCTTTGGGATTGGCTTGTCCGAGGATCAAAACATCGCCGCGAATCCGCTCGTCGAAGTCTGTATGTTGCGCCAGGATCTCATTGAGGATAAGTTGGCGGCAGCGATAGCCAGCTACGACCGGTTCTACTGCGGCCCGCAAGGAAGACACAAATCGTCCGTAGTCGACGTCATTTAAGGCTCCCAGTCGCAAACTGATTCGCCACAGCTCCGTTCCCGCAGCAGGGCCACTGGGTTCGACGGCCAAATAGTCGGTCTTCAGTAGCTGGGGTCGTGACTGCTGCAGCAAGCGATCATATGCCAGTCGCTGAGGATCAAAACCGCGTGACAGATCAGGCATGCCCCGCAAGAACGTGATGGCCGACATGCCACGTCCAACGATGTTTTGGCCACCGTAACCGAACTGCTGTTGCAGTACGTCTTGAATCCGGGCAACAGCCTCAGCGCGTTCCAGCAATCCGAGTTGCGAACGGGCTTCACGCGCGGCGGCGGCAGATTGAGATGGCTGATCTTCAACTGGCTTTTGTAGCGATTGAGGAAATCGCACTACCAATTCCATGGGAACCAGCCTCCCAAAGTTTTCTTCGAGCCAGCTGTAGTCGCGGATAATCTGGGCCTGCGAGTCGAAGAGCTTGAGCAAATGGACGCTCGTCTGGATCTTAAACAAACCCAAGCCACAGAGCGCCAAGCTGCCAATGCAAAACGCGTTGACCCACCAATGGCGTCGCAAGATGAAGCCGCCGAGGCGTTCCCAGAATCGAGCGAGTCGATCTCCGCTGGACGGCCCAACATCCGCTGGCTTGATTCGCGGTGGGAAAATGGTGAGGGCTGAAGGGAGGAAGAAGTAAAGCAGCGCGAGGGTCGCCAACACACCCGTGGCGGAGAAAATGCCGAACTTACGAATCGGCAGAATGTTGCTGGAGCAGAGCGACAGCAGCCCAATCGCCGTCGTCAGCGCGGCCAGTGTACAGGGAATGATGGCCTGGCGAATCGCAAACTCTGCAGGATAGCGTTCCTTAGTGATGACCGCGTCGCGATAGTAGTTCACGATATGAATCGCGCCTGACATCCCGAGCACGTAAACCAGAGAGGGCATCGTCAGTAGAATAGCATCAACCGAGGCACCGCTCCACCACACCATGCTCATACTGGCCATGGCACTCACGCCACCGACGAAGAAGACCATCATCATCAGGCGGACTGAACCCAGGCACATTAATGAGAGCCCAAGTCCCAGCACAATCGAATAACCGATCAACCTAACTAGGGTGATCGTCCCCTCTTCATCAATGGCCACATTATCGACCGGTGGACCGCCGATGTGAATCACGGGCTCGACGCTCACCGGAGTCGCAGCCAACCAGGAGAAAGGTGGTGGGGCCGTGGTGGGACGCGCCGGCGTTGCCACACCGCATTCTTCGGCGATTTGAAACACCCGCCCCTTAGGCTTGCCTAACATGCCGCGTCCAATTACGCGCTGCAGATTGCGGCGGGCTGGCTCGGACAAGGTGATCACCATACAGGTCTGGCGCTCAGGCTCGGCAACACCGATGGCATCGAAGAATTCATGCCATATTGCAGCCTGATCGTTGGGATCCGCACTCTGTAGTGCTGTCCTCTCTCCCGCAAAGTCCTTTTCGACCGCACGACTTACGATGGCCTCCCAAGTTTCTTCCCAGCCCTTGGGTAAGCGTTGGGCGGTGTCCGCAGGTAGTTGCTGAACTAAGTCTGGAGCAGACCATGAAAATCCAGCCGGAACAGGCGGACCAAACAGCGTTCCTGTTAATCGCGAAATCGCATCCCGCTTCCCTGCAACTGGCTGCGACGGAGTTGATAGTGGTCCACTCTCACCGGCCAACTGGGCTACTAAGTCGGTCCCGGTTTCAATCGACTTGAACAACGGCGCGGTCAAGAGTCGTGGATCAGTCCAAAATGGGTTGGGGGATGAGTCGGTCCCCGGGTCTCCGAACGCGGCCACAAACTGGCCGTCCAAATGAAAACTGCCTGTTGCCCGCGCGATGGCGCGCCAGGAAATGCTGACGACGTTGGGATTTCCGTCCCAGCGATAAAGTCGACCGTCAGGTGTGATGTAATAAGCCTTGCCGCGCTCATCGACGAGCCACTTCTCGTTCTTGCCACCCCAATTTGTCGAGTAGCTTTCATCCGCAAATAGAGCGTACTCTGCCCCCAATCGTTTGGCACGGTACAGTTCACTTGACGCATCTTCCGTGGCGCTCAGTGTTTGATCGTTGCGCAGCTTACTCACAAACAGCTTGAGACGTTGGTCTTCCGCATTACAACCCTGCCAAGTCGCAATGATAAACTGCTCGCTAACAAATCGCTTGGCAAACCAGGCCAGTTCTTCGGTCTCTCGGAAATCGCTGGGTAACCAGTCTTTGACGTTGTTTTCCGTCTTTTGAAGCGACATCCGCGCGCCACGACCGGCGAACGGAACAAAGAAGAATACCAGCATCAATAGGATGAGCGCGTTGGGAACGCCCAATGCCGTTTTCTTTGAGAAGAAGCCCTCTTTCATTAGCTATCGCACTCCCTGAAGGCCGAACTTGCGAAATCACTTTAATAACAGCCTGTCTGCCGGGACTCTTCGCCTCCGGGACTCTTTAGCCTCCAGGACTTTTAGCCTAACGAGCGGTACAAACTGAGTCCACTCTAAAGTCGCGGATCTGTTATCCTTTTGCTTCGGCCTATGCCGCAAGTAATGATTAGGAAAGATCTGAGGAATACAGCCAGAAAGCTTAATTCGCACATTTTGGGTAAAACCAGCCTTTGATACTTCGGGCCAATGCGTGCAATGATGACTGCAGCCGTCGCTAAGCCGCCCGGGAATTCCAGGTCACCTCTGCCTCAGTCACCTCTGCCTCAGTCACCACTGCCTCGGACACCACTGCCTCGGTCACCTGCTGCCTCGGTCA
>JBBQRC010000022.1:0-15641 GCA_038215215.1 Pirellulales bacterium | reverse complement strand
CGAGTATGGAGGAAATGCTCTTCATTTGATGCTGCAAACGTAACGCGAGTGGACTTCAGCCTCGCGGTGGAACTTACTGTTATACATTGATTGGCTGTCCAAAGCTAATCCGGTTACCACTTGGATCAGTGAGGTGAAAATCTCTCATCCCGTATTCACGATCATCTAGTGGAACGTCGATCGGCGCGCCGGTCTTTAAAATGGTGGCATAATAATCGTCGATGTTGGAAATCTGAATGAAGACGCGTGACGGGCCATGTGAGTCGACCAGACCGCGTTTCGACAACGTGATCTCGACACTGTCGCGACGTACACTTGCCCTATCAGGCGGCGTTCCCCATGTCCAAGCGGTATCAAATCCAAGTTTGTGCTGAAAGTAATCGAGGGCCGCTGGAAGATCCTCCACTGTGAAAACAGGAGTAGCGGACTTGAATAAAGCGATCGGCATGTTGTGCTCCAAACGAACGGTACGCGTCACCGAGAAGGCGCGAATACGCTGTGGTGGCCAAGTCGCCATACTCGCGTTCCGCGATCACAAAAATAAACCGCTCAACACACCTTGGGCCGGTTGCAGGACCATGGAATGATATCATCGTACGTTGGGACGCGACCACAACCATGGTGTGTTGCTTGGTCGCTTCGTTGCATCGAGCCTATCCGGCGACCATACTTTTACTTTCCTCGAACCGATATTCACAGCGATGGCGACCACTTCACACACCCTACGATTACTACGATTACTCTGTCAGCCTTGGACGTGAATATCTTCAGGTCCGGCGAATACTTCCCCCTTTGATAGGCGATCAACTTCCGCTTGGAGGAGGATGCCCGGCGACGGGTAGCCGGACCCGATTTCAACACTACCGCCGCTTCAGGCCCTCGGGCAACTCCTTGAGTCGTTCCAGTTCGACGATCTCACTAAAGTACCACGGCTTCCCTGTGGCCTTCTTGTACCCAACGCATTTCGCCGGGTATTTCACTCCGTCGAGTACTTTCCAATCGTTGAATCGGTGGATGTCGCTTCTCCAGTCGATGCGGACCAAGCGGTTCTCGGCTTTATCAAAATAGAGATCCATCGGCGGTGTGACCGTTCCGCTTACCCGCAGCCCGACAGCCAGCTTGTCCGACTCTACGACATCCGGGATTATCTCCAATTTGGAGGCCGGATCTGTCAGCATCCCAAGCGTCCACGCCCAGACCAGAAACGTGGCCGGTTCATCCGGCATTACCTCATTCTTGACGCGCTCGTTTTTCCCGGTCCACCAATATTTTGGTGGCTCGTAGACAGACACCCTCTCAGGCGCCTTCTTCTCGGGATCAGAGCTGACATTAACTGTCTCACGAGTGCGGAAAAGTTGGAGCAGTTTATCCTCGCCGCCAACGGCAGTGACGACCTGCTTGACTACCGTCGCCGTGTCTAGTTCGCCCGCGACGGTGGAACCAGGCAAGTGCTGCAAGCAATACAAAACGACCAAAAAAAAGACTCGCATCCGGTTTCTCCGCGTATATGTCTTGACTGCCGAAACGAATTGGAATCTATCCGCACCGTAGAGGAGGGATAGATTGAGCTTTGAACGAAGACGCTTCGCGGACGCGGCTGGTGGTTATGCGGATTGCGGGGCGTTGCGTCTGTAAAGATGTCAGTCTAGCGTGACTGGTGAAAGCAATGCAAGCTGATCGTGCCCGGAAGTAGAAATTTTTGCGGTGGCGGTGGCACTGGTCGTAGACATTGAATAGGCATGCTTACGACTGCGAGCGTGCCGCGAGCGATGGCGAATGGGTACGCTTTGTAGATATTCCCCGGTCCAGCGAATAACTGGAATATCATCAACTTTTGAACCAAGCTTGATGGTCAGGACCCTACTCACGCAACACTAGCCACCAGTGCCCAGCGAGCTCTCGTAAGAGCATTGATAAGTGAAGCGGATAATTCAACGACCAAAATTACCCGGCTGCGGACAACCAACGTTGATTTCAGAAACCGCTCGGCCCGCGGCTCCGGTTGAACTGCTTGTTCGGTAGTCGAGCGATCTTCGTTGCCTCATTCATCGCTTTTCGTGTCCCCGCGCCCGACGCTTCGCTTCAATCCAATGACAAGCAAGATGACGCCTACGATAAATGTCGCTATGCCAGGAACGCTTGCTACACTGACTAGCAGCATGTGGTTGTCGTGAATGCGACCGTCGGTCGCCAGCATGGGCGACAGTTGTTTGATGAGATACGCCGCGATCCCAAGCGTCGCGAGGATGCACAGAGTACCGCAAACGACCAGCGTAATGGCAGTCTTCGAATTCATAGCGCGACTCCGAATGTTCCTGAAACCGGCGATGCTAAATCGCCTCCATTGTGCGTGCCACGTTCACATTGATTAACTGCATTATACTTTATCGACTGAACTCTGGCCGCCTGCCGAATGACTGAAATCTTCTTCAGTCCACATCAGCTTGAGCGATTAGCGCCCACCTTGCCGAGAATTGCGGTAATGACCATGGCCAGATGCTGACGGTCGTTTGCGTTCGTCACTGGCTGGCTGAACAAGACTTGCTGTGTGCCGAGCCCCGAGAAGCCCGCGTGCAACAACGCTAGCGTTCTGTTGCCACCAATCGTGATCGTTTCATTGTTGTTTACGGTTTCGGTGCGGCTCTTGCGAGTGCGATGCGTTTCGTCATTCTCGACTTCAATATCCTGATTCTTGCCCACGCGGATCATCCATGCAATCTTCAATCGGTCGGCGAAGTCCGTCATAATCTCTTCGGCAAGCAGTTGCCGAGCGCTGCCGATTGAGAAGCCTCTGCGCAATAGTTCCGTAGTGACCAGTTGGTTCACATGGGCGCTGCCGACGTGTGGGAAGGGGGCGATGGCGGTTCCCTGTTTTGCGGACGCACGATTCATGGGTTACTCCAGTGCACGCGTTAGTTGCGTTTAGTTACTTAACCGCAACTGGCGAAAAGGACTTATCGCCAGTTCGACCCCGACTGCTAACAACTTATCACTCTGTTGGCGTCACACTGGGCGATCTTCGCAATTCATGGCAACAGTGTCAACTATTTTAGCTAGAAACAAGTAGCTAAATTTTGGCATCACACGCTTAGCGACTGGCGAAACCTTTCAAGTAGCCAAGTGGTGGGTTCGATGCCGCACGATATCCGAACGGTGGCTGCGGTAATGCCAAGCGCGGCGAGCTGCGGCGCGGTCAAGCTGCGGTGGCTGGTTGAGGTTGGATGCGAGAGCGTCGTGCAAACGTCGCCGAGCGAAGGGACGAAGGCGATCTCAGGACGCGATCGTGCGATGAATTGCTGTGCGTCCAAGCACTGTGAATTCAATTGAAAAGAGAGCATCCAGCCCGCGAAGCTACCAAATTGCCGCTGCGCGATTGTATGTTGGGGATGAATCTCCAAACCCGGATAATCGACACGGGTGACACTCGGCGACTCGGCTAACATTCGGGCCAACTCCATTGCATTCTCACAAGCTCGCTCCATACGTAGAGCCAGCGTCATGAGACCGCGTTCGGTGAGATAACAGTCGAGCGGACTGCTGGCCATGCCAAACGTGCTCATGGTATCCCGAATGGTGGCGCCCACTTCAACGCTCTTGGTAACCACAAGTCCGAGCATGCTGTCGCTGTGGCCACAGACTATTTTACTTAAGCTTTCCACTACGATGTCGGCCCCCAGTTCGATCGGGCGGCAGAGTAAATGGGTCGCAAATGTATTGTCGACCATGACCAACGCACCGGCTTGCTGGCCAGCTTTAATAATCTGCTGCAAATCGGGCACGGCCATGCTGGGATTACTGATGGTTTCGACCAGTACGAGATCTGCGGCGGCCGACTGAAGCAACTGAATATCAGCGTCCTGGGTGGGATCAAAAATGCGGACCACTCCACCCCATTTGTTGAGATCGGCAAATAGCTTGAACGATTTGCCGTACAGTTCATTGGCGATCCAGACTGTACGACCGGGCCGCAGTACGGATAGTGCCACCGCCGCAATGGAGCTCATCCCCTGCGCCGTGATAATGGCGCGGGAACCGCCATGCAGCTTGGCTAATTTTTCCGCCAACCGCCGCTCGTTGGGATGACCGTCGCGTCGGTAAACGAACTGGGCAGTGGCGCCTGATAGTGCCGCATCGGCCGCTTGGGGCGAATCCATTTGCCAGACGCTGGCTACGGAAATGGGGGCAGCTTGAGGTCTTGCCTGCTCCTCGCCTGATGCATCGTAGCTGAGCGCGAGAGTTTCTAATTCAAGGGGCCAATTGCGCGGCATATTTGCTATTACGCCTTTGGTTTGCGTTGCACGAGTCGCCCGAAGTCATCGAGGTAAGAATAAAGTACGGGGACGGCGAGCAAAGTAAGTACGAGCGATAATGTTTGACCGCCAACGGCAAGAATGGCAATACTACGTCGCTCTTCGGAACCCGGTCCACTGGCAATCAGCAGCGGCAGGAGACCAGCCACGAAGGAAATCGTGGTCATCAAAATCGGCCGCAATCGATCGCGGTTCGCTTGCAGAATCGCTTCATGGCGAGGCATCCCCGTGGCCCGCAGTGCGTTGGTATGATCAACCTGCAAAATGGCCGCTTTTTTGACCACGCCAAACAATACCAACAGCCCCAGAGCTGAATAAACGTTGAGAGTTTCGGATCCCCAATACAAACTAATCAACCCGAAGGGAACGGCTAGCGGCAACGTAAAGAGAATGGTGAGTGGGTGAGCCAAATGCTCGAACTGGGCAGCCAAGACGATATACATAAAGACGAATGACAATACAAAGGTCCATTTGAACTCGCTGAGAGTCCGGTCAAGTTCGCGACCACGTCCCAAGACGTGTGTTTCAAAGCCTACTGGCAATCCAACTTCCTTGGCGGCCACCTGCAGCGCGGCGATGCGATCTGACAATGCGAACCCCGGCGCCACATTGGCACGCACAGCGACCATGCGCTGGCGATCGAGCCGGTCGATACGTGCGGCCGCAAAACCGTAATGAAAGCCGATTACATTATCGATCCGCGTCAGACTGGCCGCACGCGGCTGCGTGCTCACGAGTGACACAGGATTCAGCTTGGCCGCATTAGGATCGGTGCGCACATACAACTGGGAAATTGATTCCGGATCGCGGCGGTCAATACCTACCAAACGCAGCTCGACATCGTACGCATCGTCGACTGTCGCATCGCGGTAACGCGAAACGCGATCATCACCGCCGACGGCCACGCGGAGCGTATCCGCGATCTCCTGAACTGAGACACCCAGCGATGCCGAGCGCTCCCGATCAATGTCAACCAAAAGCTCAGGTTTATCCAGCTTTAACGTTGTGTCAATGTCGACGATACCCGGAATCTCCATGGCCTTCAGTCGCAATTTTTCGCTAAATTCACTGAGGGCTATCAGATCGGGACCGGTGATCGAAAAATCGATATCCACCGGGGCGCCTTGGCGGAAGGAAGTCAGATTGCGAACGGAAAGTCTTACGTCGGGCAGCTTGCTGAGTTTCTTGCGAATCTCCGTCATCTTATCGCGTTGACTAAAATTTCCGTCGAAGGCTTGGCCAGGTTGACCTTTGAGCAAGCAGGAGAAAAATCGTTCGACGGAGAACGTGCGGAGTTTAGAATCGATCAGTCTGACGTAAACTTCGCCACGGTTAACACCGCCAAACCCGCGGGTGCCCACGGTCGCCAGCGCAAATTCGATTCCTTCAATCTTGGACAATTCCGCTTCCACCACGGCCATGGCGTTGTCCATCGCAGCGAGGCTAACCCCTTCTTTCGCTTGAATCCCAACTTCAAATTCCGATTCATCGACGTTGGTGGGAATGTAATCCTGCTTGATCAAGCTATACAGGGGGATGTTGGCGGCTATGACGGCCACACACATTAGCAGCGCGAGGAAGCGGTAACGCATCGTTAGTCGCAGCGAACTCATGTAGGCGAGTTCAACCAGGTGATACAGGCCGCGACGCGAACCAACAGTCTTGCCGTCCTCGGCGGGTTTTGCCTTACGCAACAACTGACTGCACATCATCGGTGTCAGCGTAAAACTGACGAGCATCGATACCATAATGGCCGCAGTCGCGGTCATTCCAAACTCGAACAGCATGCGACCGGTCACGCTGGAAAGAAACGAAACCGGCAGGAATACGATGACGAGTGAGATGGTGGTCGCGAGCACAGCCAAACCAATTTCGCGAGTTCCCTCAATCGAAGCTTGGATCGGGTTCATCCCTTTTTCTTCGATGCAATGAAAGATATTCTCCAGAACCACGATCGCATCGTCTATGACGACACCCACCATCAACACCAATGCCAGCATGGTGACGTTGTTGAGCGTAAATCCGAATAATCGCATGAAGGCAAAAGTCGCGATGATGGAGGTCGGGATAGCGACCGAGGCGATCAGGGTCGAACGCCATGACTTCATGAACAGCAACACGGTCAGGCAAGCAAGCAGTGAGCCCGAGACCAGGTGCCCCTCGATTTCGTGCAGGGCAGCGAGAATGTATCGCGATTGGTCCTGAATCACCGTGACATGTACATCGCTGGGCAGCAGCGCTTCGCAACGTGGCAAGCGCTCTTTGATGGCCTCAATCACTTTGACCGTATTCTCGCCCGATTGACGTTGGACTTGTAAAACCACTGCGGGTTCGCCACGCAGGCGGGCCAGTGTGCGAACTTCTTTGGTCGCATCGACAACTGTCCCCAAATCGCTGAGGCGAATGGGGGTGCCATCAATGGTATTGACCACTAGATTCGAAAACACGCGACTATCGGCTACGCGACCTAAAGTACGGAGGGCCCGTTCTCGATTTCCTTCGTCGACCCGTCCACCGGGGATTTCTGTGTTCTGTCTAACTAAAGCCTCACGGACTTGAAGGATGGAGAGTCGATACGCGGCCAAGCGATCGGCATCGATATTCACCTTGACGGCGCGGTCGGCAGCACCCGCAATCGAAACCTCTCCTACCCCAGCCGAAGACTCGATGACCGCTTTGACGTAACGATCTGCCATGTAATACAGTTCGCTGGATGCCCGCGGCCCGGAAACGGCTAAGGTCATAATTGGCGAGGAATCGAGATCGCTTTTTTTAACTACAGGCGGGTCGACATTGGGCGGCAAACGATTCAATGTGCCAGCGATCGCATCGCGCACATCTTGCACCGCAGCGTCAACATTGCGTTCGAGACTAAACGTGATGATGATCGTACCGCTACCATCAGTGGAAATGGAACGCAATTCTTCGATACCGGCTACGGTGGCCACGGCATCTTCGAGCAACTGAGTCACTTCAGATTCCACTTCTTCGGCCGCAGCGCCAGGATAGTTGGCACGGATGTAGACAGTGGGCAGGTCGATATTGGGGAAACGGTCAACGCCCAGTTGTGGGAACGAGGTGATCCCAGCCACTACTAAAGCGGCAATAATCATGAGCGCCAGAATGGGTCGGCGGACGCAGATTTCAGCTAGCCAATACACGCACTGATTCCTATCTTCCGAGGGCCGATTGAGCAGTCGAGCGACTGGCGGAGTCCGCCTCCAATGACGGCGGAACACGTTTAGCCTCAGCGCTCGTCTGCACTTCGAGACTGGCCGTTGAGGAAGCATCTCCGCTCGGGCGTAGCAGTGTTGAAGTCTCCAAGGCGGTTTGAACAACCTCCGCCGCCGCGTCGATTGCTGGTGCAGCGACCGCTGAGTCAACCGCTTTGGTTTGAAATCGCCCCGTGCGTCCCGAACGACCGTCGGCCAGCACGATGTCACCGGTCTTCAAACCCGCGAGGATCTCCGAGAGACCATCCTGCTCACGGCCTATCTGTACGACCGCCTCGGCGACTTTGCCATCGACGATGCGCCAAACCTTATCAACTCCTGCAAAACGCATGACTGTCCGATTGGGGACCGCGATGGTTTGCGAATCCTCGTCAAGAACAATGTCCGCTTGCGCAAATGAACCGCTGCGGAGCGCTCCGTCTTCATTGGGAACTGCGGCTTCAAACAGCAACGAACGACTGGCAGGGTCCAGGGCGGGACTAATTCTCGTCACTCGCACTTCGCGGTTTTCCTGACCGTGCAAATGCAGTTCGACACGTTGGCCGATCTTCAGCGAGGAGACGTATCTTTCCGGTACAGCAGCGCGGTAACGCAGGACGCTGATGTGCACTAATTCAACAACCGGCTGGCCCACATTGACATAGCTGCCGACGGCCACGGTGCGATTCTGGATCATGCCCGAGAACGGAGCGGAGATGGTGGTGTCGCGCAAGCGATCCTCAGCCAAAGCCCGTTGTGCGGTTTGGACTCCGATCAGGGCAATTTTTTCACGGACACTGTTGAGGGCGGAATTGTACCGAGCATCGGCAACTGTGGCCGCGGCCTGCGCGACTTCCAAATCGGTAGCGACAATTGCGCCTTGCGAAAACAATTTTTCAAGACGCTTGACTGCCTGTTTGGCTTCGTCCAGAACGGCGCTTCCTTCACGTACTGGAGGAGCATTCATGGGATTCAAGTTCTCAACCGCGTCGCCCTCTTTGAGGCCCACTGCCGCGCGGACTTGTGTCAACTGAGCTTCGGCCTGGGCCGCCAACAGTTCGTAATCGGCCGTGTCGAGCTTGATGAGCGGTTGCCCGGTAACAACTTGATCTCCAAGATCGCAGTTCACCTCAACCACGCGTCCAGCAACCTTAGCCGCGATAACTGCCAATTCATCGGCGGCGAAACTACCTTGAACCTTGGCAACTTGCGGCCAGGGTTGCAATTGAACTATAAGTGTCTCTCCCTCCACGACCGCTTCTTCTTGTTTGACGGCAGTCCCCGGAGTCGGAGCACTGTCGTTCAGGCAGCCCAAATGGGCGATCCACAATAGAGACAGAACGTATCTCAATCCTTGGCGGGGTCGGTGCATGGTGGTCTAAAGTGGGAGGGTTTTGCGGTGGGATTTAGGCAAATGCTAATGCCATTGTGGTCAGTTTAAGCGATCAATGGAACGCTTTTTTAGGGGAACGACCACAATTCGTGCGAGGAAGTGCATTAGGCGTTAGAATAGCATGTCAACCTGTGCTCGCAGACGTAAAATGAGCTGAACTATCCTAACTTTTTCGTAAGCGGGGATTTTCTAATGAAAACCGCACACCTAGTTTACGTGGCGATTGTAGCTCTATGCCTAGTGCAAGTCGCATGGGTCTCCCCAACGATCGCGCAGGAACGCTTTCGTTTGTCGGCACCGCAGGTTGGGGCGAGCTCTACCGCGATTCTAACTGCCGGAAGTCTCGAAGTCACCGATGCACGCGGACAAGTCACGCTGTATTTGCGAGACACCCGATACGATTCCCCAGATGGGCGCTGGATCGCGTTTGCCAATAACAACCTCAATCAAGTCCTGCGCTGGCCAGCGAGCAATTTGGGGAATATGCAAATTGCCGATCTCTCCACGGGAGCGATCAATTATCGTACCAGCCAGATGGCGATAGAAGCCCTGGAACGCGCAGCACGTCGCGAGGTTTTTCCGGCACCCAATACTGGCCAAATACCCAACACTGGCCAAATAAACGATGGTCGAAACTACGAATCAGACCTGCTGGCAGATCCCTTCAACAGCGACATCAGCCAAGCCCTGACTGGAATCGTTGCCAGTCCAATATTTGGAACGGTGCAACAGGGGGAGTCAGCCCGCGCACAGATGTTACGCTTGGCGACCGTGGATCCCCGAGGTGAGACCCAGTATTTAACCCGTGGGTTTTCTCAATCGCTATCGCTTAATGTTGGTCCGTCCGACGGCAACGATTGGTGGGTGGCACCGGCCGGTCAATACGTCCGGATTCAGCATTACCAAAATGGCCGTGTCAATGCGTTGAGTGCTGGCAGCAGCCAGACATTGTCACTGGCTCCCCTGGCGCAGGACCCACGTCAGTTGTGGCGAGTTGCGAACTTGGCTGGAGATCCCAAGCGATTTGTCGTCGAGAACTCGCGGTATAGCGGCTACTGCTTAACGGGCTTCGGTGGCCAAGTCATGTTGCGTCCGATCAGTTACGCGCCGACGCAGTTATGGGTACCGATGGTGGCCGCCCCTGCACCAACCTTCCAGCCGTTTTGGAAGACCGTCAATCAGCAGGTCCACCGTAACGCTCCGCTGGCACCCGCCGAAGTAAATCTAGTAAATTCGCATCGTAGCGGCTTGCTGATCCTGCTGAACGATCGACGCAACAACTCGGTGCAACAGATTCGCATCCCGGCTGGTCAATCGACCACAGTTACTTTGGCGCGCGACGCTGGCGCGACCATTATTGAAACTTACGAAATCCGCTCGCTGGGCGGGGTTTGGGAATCGCAGCAATTAGTGACGGCGGTTCCCCCGAGCCCCCTCTACGATCTCAGCGTCTACGAAGACTTTTTGCAGTCGATCGCCATCGATCGAACCGGCAAAAGTCCCAATGTTATCGAAGACATCAATGTGGTTCCCAAAAGCGTTGGCTGGATCATCATTCCGCCGGGCGCCCAATTGCCACAGAACAGTAGCATTGACGTTTTCCCCCAAGCTCAAGCGGCGGGCAACCCTGGCGCTGTGCGTCGCCTCGACCCTCGTCAATTGGAAAAGGGATCGACGAACAACCCACTGGAATCGATTTTAGATGAAGTCAACAGCGTTCGTCGACGTGGCTTCTAAGGACTAGCCATGTCATTACCCGTCAAGCGTACGACAGGCTGGCTTATCCGCTCTGGCTGGATGGCTAGTCAATCGCTTCAAAGCCGAGGGCTAGCGGGTTTCTTGTGTCTGATGTGGCTGCAATTCGCCGCCATTGAAGTCCGTGCACAAACCGTGCTACACACTGAAACGGAGATCTATCCGTCGGCGCGCTTGGTCGAATTGGATCAAAGTTTGAATTGGAAGTTTGCCGTGGCGGAGCAATCCGTAACCCTGGCTTCCACGCAGGTCGTCCGCTGGGGAGCGTGGGCAGGGGTGACCCGCAACTCAGCAGTCTGGCTGAGCGATGGCAGTTGGCTCGTGGGCGATTTACAAATTGCTACACCCGACAAAGTGACGCTGAGTTCTGATTGGTTTCAGCCCGTCAGTATACCCCTGCGTTCGATTCGTGGTCTGGTTCGCGTAGCACCGGCCTCCATCGCGGCCTGGAACCGCTTGCAGCAGCAGCTTGAATCGACCAGCGGCGGGCGTGATATCGTTTGGCTCGCCGCGGATCGGCAAGTTGCTGGCATTGTACGGATCGAATTGAACGAGCCACCGGATACTGGGGCTGTTCTCGCGATCGAAAATGCCGCGCAGACCATTCGCCTCGACTGGGCCGAGGTGCAAACGCTGGTGTTCAGCCCCGCGCTGATGGGGAAACTTCCAGCGCTTACCGACGAGCTCGCGTTAGGACTCGTCGACGGTTCGCATCTGCAGGTTCGTAAGCTCAATCATGCTGGCGAGAGCGTCCGGTTGACGCTAGTCTGCGGTCTGGAATTGACCAGTTTAGATTTGCGAACTGAATTTTCCGCGGGAGTCAGTTTGCTGACCAGTCCTTCGCCACGTTCGACGTTTCTCGGCAACATGGAACCTGCCAACTATCGCAACATTAGCCACACTCGTATTGAGTGGCCACTAGGAACGAACCGCGATTTGTATGGTCGACCGCTGATGACGGAGTGGGGGATCGTTGATCGTGGAATTGCCGTCCATAGTTCTTCTCAAGTTGCTTACCGTTGGGATGGCAGCCGAGCCCGCCTGCTAGCTGAAGTCATGTTGGCGAAGCCACCGGAAGTCAGCGATCGTGATTTGGGAAGTGTAGGTTGCCAAGTTCTGCTGGCTCGCAACGGCAAATTGGAGTCAGTAAAAAAATTCAGCGTTAGTCGTGATTCCAGTCAGCCAATATTGCTGAATATCGATCTGACCGATGCGCAGCTCATTGCCCTGGTCACCGAGCAGGGCGATTTTGGTCCTTACGGCGATCACCTACTATGGCTCGAAGCACGTATCGCTAAGTCGTTGGTGCAAAATCCCCCTTGATTTCGTATTCAGTCCTCAGGACGGTACTTGTACTCGATGTATCCGGGCGCCGTCGAGTAGGAGGAGTAGGAGGAGGAGGAGTAGGAGGAGCACGAGCACGAGCACGGAAAAAATATATGGGTAATGATAAGGCTGGTGCCTAAGTTCCAATTTCGCATTTTTGGGATTGCGGTGATTCATCACCGCTTTGGCTTCCCCCCAACGTCCAGAACCGCTCGGCTATTTTCGCGCTCGGTCGCGACCGCTGGGGTGTCACAAAATTCACACACGGGTGCTGCACACGCTTGAAAATGAAAGCTGCGACGAGTCGCAGCAGTCCAAAAAGTCCGAAACTGGAACTAAGGATCACTCGAAAATAAAGCGCGTTCCATTTGGATAACGACATTTCTTCAGATACTAGTTGGACAGCGCCACTTTAGGCGATTGGATATGTAAAACACTGGTTTTTCGTGAATTCGGCGTCAGGCGATACAAGACTTGATTTTATCGACGTCGATCCCGATGTCATGATACTGTTTTATGCGAGTCTTGGTATGTGATTTTTTGGCCTGGGCGTTTCGCTTTTGATAGTAGTCTTGGTCCTTTAGTTCTTTTTCGAAGGCCCCGTCTCGCAATGATGTCGGCATGTGGCAATTGCCCAAGTAAGCGTTCACGCTTCTACGTACTTGCTCGACGGTTATAACCCTCGATTTATCAGGATCCAATTGAAGGCGGATTCGACTACAGAGCAAGTAGCTCAACGCGGTAACGTAATAGTGGCGGTGAATGCATCGCCAGCCTCGCACTTCAAAGTGATCCGTTCCAAGCTCCTCTTTGGCCAAGCGGAAGCATGCTTCGATCACCCAACGACCGAAAGCAACTCGTAATAGGCCACGTAAATTAACGCCCCGACGACTGACGACTTGATTAGAGATCAAGTACTTAACCTCACCAGTTCGAACGTTTCGGGCAACGATCAATGTCTGCTGTTTACTTGGTAACTTAGCCTCTGTTTTACGCCAAACGTGTAGCCACTTTACCTCCCATACTTCAGGGCCTTTCTCAGTGTCCTTGATGCGATAACGTTGCCAAGATTGTTGCTGAAACCTGGATGAGTACTTCAACAGGTTGCGAACTTCGCAGGCCGGTGGATTTCGTTTTTCGTGTGGAATCCCCTTGGGACGCCCATTAGACTTTTTGAACGGAACTTTCCGGATAACTTCAGGCTTGGTGGTCCACACGCGTGTATCGCTGGGTATTTCCCCGACATATGCCTGCTTCCTTGAGTCTAATCCATCGAGAAATTTGCTGTCTCGGCCGTACAACTCATCGAACGTCCAGGCCGATACGCGAAAGTCATTCTCCAGAGCTCGATCGATTACGCCCAATGCAATTTGCGGCTTCGTTGCGAATTGAACTTCGTCGGGGATATCGTTTTTTTGCGGCGCGCTGAATCGTTCGCCCAGTCTTCAGGAAGGTATAGCTGACTATCCAGGACAGTTTGCAAGCCAGGAACCGAATACCCCAAGTGAACGCCAACGGTGCAGTTTTCAATCTTGCCTCGATTACCATTGTATTGTCGAGCCGCCCCAGCAGTGTTTCGGCCACTCTTGGTCGTGCCAGACTCATCAACAGTTCCGATTGCATCGCGATGCGAATGGTCCCGTGCGATGATTTGCTGGCATCGATCACGTAAACGCTCTTCATTCCACTTGATCGATTCAAGGAAACGTTGTAGCGTTCTGACTGCAATGTCAAACCTGCGAGCAATAGTTTCGCAGTTCTTCCGTTGCACGTCGGACAACTGACCCTTAACATAGACGGCCAATAATCGTCGTCCCGACGAATTCACAAAGCAGTCGGCAAACATTGCCAGAAAAGCCGAAAGCAGTCGGCCAAGATTATTCAATTCCTTTAAAGTCATCTTTGCGATCCTCCGTGAGTCTGTTGTGACTGTAAGCACACGGAGGGTCGCTTTTTTTTCAATCCGATGGAAGATCAATCTGCGAAAACACTTACGCGCGAAAATGGCGCTTTTTGTCAGGCACTTGCTCGATGCGGGGGCAACAGTGAACTGCTTCGAGAAGGATGGATTTACTCCAATTGTCTACGCTGCTGAGCGGGGACATTGGGAGATTGTGAAGATGCTCTTTAAAGCGGGCGCCGACCACCGCGCCACTGGAGCCGATGGGCAGCGTGTTGTCAACTATGCAGTGGCCGCCGGACGTGACGATATCGTCAAGCTGCTGACCAGCGAGTCCTTTACGCCCAACTACTGATCCATTAAGTCGCAGGTGATACCGTTGGATGAAGATCGCGACGGACTGCCATGCAACCGGGCTTGGCAGGTTATTCCAACCGCTCGCGTGGGCGCGGACCCTTCGACGATTCTGGGTAGCGTCAGGCGACTGTTTCATAGCCTGATGGCTTGGCGATAGTCATCAGGCAATTGGCGTTAACCGATGAATTCGGCTCAGCGCTCCATCAACTAGAGCGCGAACGAAGCGCAATGGGGTCTCTCCTACGCTAACGAAGCACCTTCGTACCAGGCGACGATGCGGTCGATCGCGTCGCGGCGACTGGCGGGTAGCGGCAATGTGTGTTCCGCATCGGGCAAGTAGTCAACTTGGAGTTTCTGCCGATCCGGAGTGATGCCGAACATTTCACGGAATTGCCGAGGGTGCGAAAAATCGGGATTGCCACCCGTGTATAAAAATAGCATTCGCAACTGCTGCGACTGCAACTGCAGTACCTCAGCGGTAGCTTGGACCTGTGTCAACCCAGCGCCAAAGAATTCGCTTTCCGCCAATCTCGCGCCGGCTGAATCGGCCGCACCTAGCGGCATCAATCCCCACCACCTGCGTTTGACCGCGTTCCGCAAGAAGCGTGGGCTCAGCTTACGCAAGAGTATCCGCCAGCGATGCAAGCGTGTCGCAAACGCGATGCCATCGATAAAGACCGCGCCGGCAATACGCGGTTCAATCAGACTCAGGCAATGTGCATTGTAAGCTCCACTGCACAAACCCATGACGACGAATCGTTCCACGCCCAGGTGGGATTGCAACCAGTCACAGGCCTCGCGCCCATCCACCAGGGCACGCTCTTTGGCGGAAAGTTTCCCAGGACGGATGACACTATCCCCCAAGCCGGAAAGGTCGAGCCTTAACGAACGATAGCCATTTACCGCCAGCGAACGGGCTAAATCGACGTATAGGCGAAAGGGACCGACACGATGAACGATACCTGCATTAAGCAAAAGGGCGCAAGGCGCCGCGTCTTGTAACTGCGACGGATCCGGCTCTGCCAGGATCGCTGCCAAACGACGCTTTTCACCAATTTGAAGTACTCGTTCTTTCATCTCGGATATCCAGCTGCAGATTGAAGAATTAAGTCCGAAGCCAACGCTATATCCTGCATGGGAACGGTAGGCGATCGCAACAACTCAACGATGCGCGCTGGCCCTGCGACCGGCAACCAGGCGGTTTCGAGGTAACGCAAATCTTTCCAGTCACCACGATCTTGCTGGTCGCATCGCGTACACATAATGGACCGTACCAAGGGAGTTGCAGCTAATGAATTCCCCACCAGATGAATGTGACTGCGCTGCAAATCAACGAGCTCCAATCGCACAGAATCGATTTCGGCGAGCAGCTCGTTGCGATAACGAGT